>NZ_JAGGQM010000010.1:0-162986 GCF_018613295.1 Bacillus sp. ISL-39 | reverse complement strand
AGTACCAATAAGCCGGATTGGTGATCTAAACCCCTATATATTTTAAAAAGGGGCACCAAAAAGCCCGATTGATATATGCATGCAAAGTAAAAAGCAGCGACGATTTGCCGCTGCCCTTAAATCTCATATCAACCGGAAGCCCGTCCTTTGATCGCTTTATATGCAATCAAGATAATTCCGATTACCAGGAGGATATGAATGATTCCGCCGGCTATTTCAAAAATCAGTCCGAGCAGCCAGAGCACCAGCAATATTCCTGCAATTGTCCATAACATTAGCAACATCTCCTTTCCTATTGGTCTCTTGATTAAAGTTTACCCTTTTGTTAATTCTATTAAACAAGGTTCCCCTCACCTTCCAGATGTTCAAATATTTGATAACTTCATGGTCATTGTGTAACACTTATACTATCCTTTTAAAGTCAGGAGAAATTGCCATGGGACAATACAAGATTTTATTTTTGGATATAGACGGAACGATCTTAAGACCCGATGATACGATAGAGGACTCTACGAAGACAGCCATCAATGAAATGAAGAGACAAAATATTGAGGTGGTTTTAGCTACAGGACGCCCCCTCCATGAGATATCCGATCTTGCAAAGGAACTTCAGATTACTTCTTTTATAGGATATAACGGCGCATTGGGCATTTATGAAGGCGATACGATTTTTGCCGAACCCATGCAGCCTGAGGATGTCAAATACATATTGGATGTGGCATCAGCAAATGGCCATGAAGTTGTATGTTATACGCATGAAAAAAATTACTTGACCAATCTGGAAAGCGAACCGGTACAAGCTTTTCTCAAGCAATTCCATTTGCGCCAGAATGCCGTATTTACTGAGGATGCGGTTGAACAAATTCTCGGCATGACAATCATCAGTGCTGGAAAAAAAGGGGATTCACTATACGAATTCAAGAATGGCATCCATTTGTCTCAGGTGAACGTCGAGGGTATGCAGCATTGCTACGATGTCATTCGTGATCATGTTAATAAAGGAATTGGTGTCGAATTCCTTATAAATAAACTGGGAATTAAACGGGAAGAGTCGATTGCCTTTGGAGACGGAATGAATGATAGGGAAATGCTGAAAAGCGCAGGTGAAGGATTTGCGATGGGCAATGCCCACCCTGACCTGTTTCAATATGCAAAGCATAAGACAACTGCTGTCACAAATTCCGGGATTTACAATGGTTTAAAATCTCTTGGATTATTATGAAATTAGCCCGTGAAAAAAATGGAACCTCTGACAGAGAGGTTCCATTTTTATTTACCTGCTGCCCGTTTTTTTGCGCTTGCCTTTGAAAATTGATCCTCAGGCTGTGCAGCAGACTTTTTTAGGCTGTCTTTATAACTCATCCAGTAAATCAATGCTACGAAGACACCACCTCCAACTGCATTCCCTAAATAAACGGGTACAAAATTGGCAAAGTATGCCCCCCAGGTATAATATCCAGCAAAAATAGCTGCCGGGATGACGAACATATTTGCGACTACGTGCTGGAAACCGATTGCAACAAAGCCCATGATTGGGAACCAGATGGCCAAAACCTTCCCCGTCATGTCAGATGCCCCATATGAGAGCCACACCGCTAAACCAACAAGCCAGTTACAACCTATTCCTGAGAAAAAAGCCGCCCAGAAACTAGCATCCAGTTTTGCACCTGCTACTGAGACTGTTTTTTCTAGATAAGGACCCGTTTCGGTCAAGCCGACAATATGTCCAAAAAAATAGGCTACAAAAAGCGCACCTACAAAGTTACTAAGAGTAATCCAGAACCAATTTTTCAATAGCATCTTTACTGTTACTTTCTTTGCAAGACTGGCCATTGAAATAGCAGTCATATTCCCCGTCAGCAGCTCTCCTCCAGCAAGAAGGATCAGAATCAGCCCAAGAGGAAATACCGCGGCACCCAGGAATGTTCCAAAAGTACCCCACTCGTGAGGGAGATTCGCAATTACCCTGATGTCCAAAAGATACCCTATAGCAATAAAAGCTCCTCCCAAGAATCCCAGTGCCAGCATGTTTTTTACGGGCATAGCAGCCTTGTATGTGCCAGAATCAATGGTCACTTGAGCAATTTCCTGGGGTTTACGAAATGCCAATTCAAATTCCTCCTGTTCTTATGCGCATTATTTCATTCGGTTATTGAATATTTCTTTAATGGCTTAATTCCCCTTTGTCCAGCAAAAAAACAGCGTTTTATTTATTTTTTGACATTTTTCCAAAAGAAACATATCATATTGATATATCAAATTGATATATATATATATATGTATATATAAACCAAAAGGAGAAATGAACATGTCAATCGAACATTCGATCCTTGCAGTGATTAGCTTCCGTCCCAGCACTGGCTATGACATTAAAGCTGAATTCGAGCATAAGGCAGCAGGTCTTTACTGGGGTATGAGTTACGGCAGTCTCTATCCAAAACTTAAGAAGCTTGAAGAACAGGGGTATATCATCACTATTGAATCAGAAGCAGAAGGCCGCAAGAAAAAGCTCTATGAACTGACTGGCAAAGGCTGGACAGAATTGGATAGCTGGCTTGCCAGAAAGCCTGAACCTCCTTCGATAAAGGATGAGTTATTCATTAAAATGGCTGCCTGGCATAATGAAATGGATTTAAATATCCTGGCAGGCCATTTAAAAACAAGAGCGGTCGAGTCAAAGGAAGTCTTAGGCTATATCAAGGACTGGAAACAAAATAATACATCATATATAAACAGTGTCGGGATGTTGGCAATAAGATACGCTGAGCTGAAACTGGAGGCTGAGCTTCAATGGATAAGAGAATCACTTGCCTCCCTGGAGAATGATGGACTTCCTGTGGGTCAAGATCCGAAGAAACTTGGAGAGAAACAAATGGAACGGAGAAAAGCAGCACTAAAAGCAGACCATTAGGGGGGACAGTATGGATACTGGCATTTTTAAACCGTTGAAAAACAAGGCTTATCGTTCTCTTTTTGGCGCACAGGTATTTTCCGATTTGGGAAACTGGCTCGACTTTATTGCAATACAGGTTATAGTGGCCTACCATTGGGGTCTTGGCGAAGGAGCAATCGCTTCCGTCATAATCGTCATGGGAATACCATGGGTGATCATCGGTCCGCTTGCCAGTGTGTATGTTGACAGACTTCCGCAAAAGATGCTGATGATAACATGTCTCTGGTTAAGAATTCTATTTGTTGCCGGTTTGTTTTTTGCGCCAAACCTTTATATTTTGCTGTTCTTTGTTTTCCTCAAGGCGACTGTAGCTGCATTGTATGATCCCGCAAGGCAAAGCGCGATCAGGCATACTGTTGCCGATGAGGAACTTCCTGAGGCTGTAACTTTGAGTCAGCTATCAGTCAATACAATGAAAATAATCGGCCCCGCCTTAGGTGGCGGCATCATTGCCCTTTACGGAGTTAAGAGTCCATTTATTTTTGAGGCAGCAGGTTTTTTGATCGCAGTTGCGATATTATTCACGCTGCCTAAAATTGAAACAGAAGCGGCTGAACATACGCAAAATAAAAACTCATATATAGAAGATCTTACAGAAGGAATCCGGCATATTTTGTCAGCCAGGATTCTGAAAGCTGCAATCATCCTCTCCTCCATCGCCTTTTTCATTATCTTTCTTTATGACGGATTGTTTATCTTTGTTGCGCAGAACCTGGGATTTAGCGGGGAAGAGTTCGGCTTGCTTGTCAGTTCTGTTGGATTTGGCAGCGTTATTGGTGCACTTTTCCTCGGCCGGTATACTGCCTGGAAGAATAAGCCCATCCAGCTGATGGCCTCGGCTTCTGTGCTGAGTGGTATCTTGATCCTTATTATCGGAATCGGCGTGCTGGGGACATTTGAACTCCCTAAACTTTTGTGGATGGCTGGAGCTTTCTTGCTTGGACTTCTAGCTTCTGCAGAAGGTGTTCCATACGGTTATGTCCTGCAATCAGAAACACCCAAGAACATAATGGGAAGAGTATCGTCAGCAGCTGCCTCCCTGCAGACATTCTCCATGCTCGTCGCCCCTGCTGCGGGTGCATTTCTGGCGAAATCAATCGGTGTATCAGGCGTGCTGATAGGTGCAGGAATCGCCACCTTTTTTCTCGGGACAATTGCTTTAGCTATCCATTTAAGAAAAAAAGAAAACGTAAAAAGCCTTGAAGCATAGAAAAAACAGCGGCTGACCCAGCAGGAGACATAATAAAAGGGTGTCCCAAAAGCTTAAACCTTTTGGGACACCCTTTTCGCAATCAGTCTTTATTCAGCAATTCTTCCCCTGCTATACCAGGGTTGGTCATTTCATATGGGTTCAGGATCAAATCAAGCTCTTCTTCTGTAAGCACATCATAAGCAAGGCAAAGTTCCCGTACAGACTTTCCTGTCAGGATTGCTTCCCTTGCAATTCTTGATACAGCTTCATAACCAAGGTGCGGATTGACAGCGGTGATAATACCTACACTTCTTTCCACATCTTTTTCGAGCTTCTCTTTGTTCGCTTCAATCCCTACGAGACAATGGTCAGTAAATACCTTAAAACCATTGTTCATGATGCTGATCGATTGAATCAAGTTGAAAATAAGCACCGGTTCCATGACATTCAACTCAAGCTGACCAGCTTCGGAAGCAAGACAAATCGTATGGTCGTTTCCTATAACCTGGAAAGCAACCTGGTTGATAACCTCAGGCATGACCGGGTTCACCTTACCAGGCATTATAGATGAGCCTGGCTGCCTTGATGGAAGGAAAATCTCGTTAAAGCCCACTCGAGGACCAGAAGCCATCAATCGTAAGTCATTGGATATTTTCGACATATTCATCATACAAACCTTCAAAGCAGCAGACACAGTTGTATAAGCATCTGTGTTTTGCGTCGCATCCACTAAATGGTCAGCGTTCCTTAATGGATATCCGCTGATTTCTGAAAGGTGACGGACAACATTTTTGATATATTTAGGATTGGCATTAAGCCCGGTTCCTACGGCCGTCGCTCCCATATTCACTTCAAACAGGTGGCCGCGGGTATGCTTGATTCTATCAATATCACGCTCGATCACCCTAGTATATGCTTCAAATTCCTGGCCGAGACGGATTGGCACAGCGTCCTGCAAGTGTGTCCTGCCCATTTTAATGACAGCATCAAATTCCCTTGCTTTCTGGGAAAAAACATCTCGCATGATTTGCATCGTATCCAACAGCTTGTCCAGAAGCGACAGAACAGATATGTGCATCGCAGTAGGAAATGCGTCATTCGTTGATTGAGCCATGTTTACATGAGAGTTGGGACTTAATGTGAAATAATCCCCTTTTTTCTCCCCAAGCAATTCCAGAGCTCGGTTGGCAATTACTTCATTCGTGTTCATGTTGATGGAAGTCCCTGCGCCTCCCTGAATGGGATCCACGATAAACTGTTCATGCCATTGTCCCTGGATGATTTCCTCAGCTGCTTTTACAATGACCTCCCCCAGGCCTCCGTAAAGCCTCCCTGTTTCCATATTGGCGAGTGCCGCTGCTTTTTTCACCATAGCCATTGCCTTTATGAGTTCACTGTGGATTCTGTATCCAGTAATCGGGAAGTTTTCCACCGCCCTTAAGGTTTGAATGCCATAATACGCATCCGCTAATACTTCCTTCGTACCCAGAAAATCCTTTTCAATTCGGACTTTAACCTCAGACATTTATCTATCCCTCCAAAAACCGTAAATGTTCGTATTGTTCCTAAAATATGTATTGAGGGCAAGCGTTTTTCGACAAATTTATTTGTTACTTTTAATCCCCCTTAGCCTATAAATTGGCCTACATGACTATTGTAAATCAAAACGAAGAAATCATCACGATAAATGGATAAATTCCTGAATGAATGTTTGCGAACACTGTATGTTTTCAGGTTGTTATGCTGAAACACCACTACTTTTGATAGCTTTTGTCACCATGCAGGAAAACAGGAATGTTCTTGCTGAATTGTAATAGGACATCTAATTATTCATAAAACCAAAACAGAAAGGAATGTGCATGATGACTGACACTCAATTCATGAAGGCATATACAATCAAAGAGGTGTCCAAGAAAATTAATGTTCCATCTGGCACTATTAGACAATGGGAAAAGGATCTTGCCGGGCTTCTGGTTGTTCCAAGAACGAAACAAGGCGCAAGATTCTATACGGATATCGAAATAGATCAATTGATGAAAATAAAACAAATGCGCGATAAAAATCTAAGCAAGGATATGATTCGGGAGTTATTACAGAGACATATGGGTACTGATCCGGTTTTCGAACAAGCTCAAAAAGAAAACAGCCTCACTGTAAAGACAAATATGCCAGTCGCTCCCCCGGAAGGCAGTCAAAATGATTATGCGGCATTTATGATGGCAATGGAACACTATAAGGGATCCTTGCTCGAAGAAGTCAAGGCAGAGATCAGAAATGGAATCCGAAAGGAAGTGTTGGAGGAAGTAAAAAAAGAAATCTCAAGAGGTACTCTTACAACAGTAAAAACACTTTCCGATTCTATCTATAAAACTGGTGAAAAAACCAATGAACATATTATGGTGCTATCTGAAACGGTGGCCAAAAGCTCGGAAGAAAGTTCCGAACGTCTCGTAACCATATCATCAGAGCTTACGAATGTTTCGAAGGGCACTTCCGAAATCAGTTCAAATCTTTCAAAGGTTTCAAAAGGCACAGCAGAGATGTTCGGCAAGCTTACAGATCGAGTAACGAAAGCTTCGCATGGCACGACAGAAAAAATAGCCCAATTATCTGAAAATATCCAGAAAAATTCTAAAGGAACGACGGATACAATTACCAAGCTGACCGAGAGTGTCGCGAAGGTTTCAAAAGGTACTTCCGAGAAAATCAATGCCCTATCGGGAAGTATTTCGAATGTCTCGAAGGGCACTTCCGAACGAATCGCATCTTTGACTACCAGTTTGACTAGAACATCGAAAGGCACAAATGAAAAAATCAGTAAGCTAGAAAGTACGGTGGATAAGCTATCATCGGGCACAAATAAGGAATTGACACTTTTGGCAAAACGCTTGAACGAGACCACCGAGACGGTTTCCGAGGAATTTAAAATACTTGCAGATTATGTTTCCAATAGTCGTGAGGCAACAAATCAGGAGTTATCGAATTTAAACCAGGTCATAAGTCAGGAACGGGATTATCTTGTCCGTACTCTCCAGTCTGAACGCGAAGAATTACGCAGGGAAATCAGGGAGCGAGACGAAACATTTAAAAATATGGTCGATAGCTTCAGGGAAACTGCAGCTTCTAAGCAATCCAAACGCAATTGGTGGAAGGTCTGGAAGTAGTTTTCATGTTCCTGACATATAACTTGCAAAGATGTAAATAATATTCACACTTAAGCACGCGCTTTTTTCTCCGTAAAAGCATGGAAAACTCTTAGGAGGGACAATTGGAGATGGTCGGATATTTTCGCTGGATGGCAATAGCAACATTGGTCATCTACTTATCAGGGGCGTCATCAGATTTAGTTACTGCGGAAATCTCCTCGGATTACGGGCAAATAAAGGCATTCAATATTTCTCACCGTGGGGCATCAGGCCATGTTCCCGAACATACACTTCTCGCTTATGAACTTGGAAATAGCATGAATGGCGATTACATTGAAATCGACCTTCAAATGACGAAGGATGGAGAATTGATTGCTCTGCATGACGAAACCATTGACCGGACCACGGACAAAAAGGGACTAGTCAAAAACCTTACTCTTAAGGAAATAAAAAAACTTGATGCGGGCTCATGGTTTAATGAAGCGTATCCTGAAAAAAAGAATACCGAGCATATGGGGCTTCAAATCCCTACCCTGCGTGAAGTGCTTGCGAGGTTCGGTGCAAATTCAAAGTTTTTCATCGAAACCAAATCACCTGAAGTCTATCCAGGTATGGAAGAAAAACTAATAGATATACTGAATGAATACAATCTTACCGGTGCTCAGCCATTCGGAAATGTTATTGTTCAATCATTCAGTGCCGAAAGCTTGAGAAAAATACATCAAATGGATGAATCAATACCACTGGTCCAGCTGTTGTCCTACTATGCACCAGCGGTCATTACTGATCGCGAGGTAAATAAAATCAAAGAATACGCGGTTGGAGTCGGTTTGCATTATACTGCAGTCAGCCCAGGGTATATTCAAAAAGTCACAGGATCTGATTTAATGATTTTCCCTTATACAGTCAATGAAAAGAAAGATATGTATATGCTTCTGGATTGGGGAGTTACAGGTATGTTCACTAACTACCCTGACCGGTTGGACCAAGTCATACAAGACAGATCACTCAGGAACTCGTAAACCATTGGATGACTGAGAACAAGCTGCCAAAGGGCAGCTTTGTTTTTGACCGAACTTGTATAGAAAGTATCAAAAGTGTCGAACGGTACCCTTATGCAGGCCGGCTTCGCTCCATAAGGGCACCTTTCAACCATAATGATACCCTTATGCAGGCCGGCTTCGCTCCATAAGGGTATCTTTCAACCATAATGATACCCTTATGCGGGCTGGCTTCGCTCCATAAGGGTATCTTTCAACCATAATAATATCCTTATGCCGGCCGGCTTCGCTCCATAAGGGTATCTTTCAACTATAATAGTACCCTTATGACAGCCGGCTTCGCTCCATAAGGGCATCTTTCAACTATAATAGTACCCTTATGACAGCCGGCTCCGCTCCATAAGGGTATCTTTCAACCATAATGGTACCCTTATGCGGGCTGGCTTCACTACATACGGGTATGGAATTGTCCCTAATTGCACCCTTATATTTAGTAAAATCGCCGCATTTGGTTGCTCTTTTCCCTCTTCAAAGAAGTTGCAAATAGACAGAACCATCCTATCCAGCTTACTAATAATTATACCTGGCAGTTCCTCAATAAAGCCTGTTTTTATATCCTTCTTCCAATCTTTCCCTTATAGCAGCTTCTGAGCCTTCGGGCATTTTAGAGTGTGCTGCCAGTATTTCAGCACCTTTTGGTAACGTTGATGGGTCTGCCCAGCTTGCAGGATTCCATAAGCCTGACCGCTTCAATGCTTTTCCGCATTGTATATAGCATTCTTCAACTTCAATTACGATTCCGAGCAAAGGTTCCTTTCCGCCGGCTTTCATTCTTTCCAGAAGCTCTGGTTCCCTTGTCAAGCTGGCCTTTCCGTTTACTCTTAATGTCTCAAGCATCCCCGGAATTAGAAATAATAGTCCTACCCTCTCATTTGATAAGATATTTTTCAATGAATCCATTCTCTTATTACCGGGTCTCTCCGGAATCACAATCCGGTTTTTGTCCAGAACATGCACAAAGCCAGGTGCATCTCCCCTCGGAGAAGCGTCAGTGCACCCATTTTCGTCTGAGGTAGATAAGACAAGAAATGGAGAATGGGATATGTAATTGCGGCAATGTTCATCTACCATTGAGATAACCTTCCGTTTGGCCAACTCGCTTGGCTCTCCAAATAATGTTCTTAATTCTTCAAAGCTACTAATCTCGTGACTCATTAAATCATCTCCCCAAGCGGTTTATATTGTTTATTTTAAAAGCAAAAAGGCCTATCTTGCTTTCAAGTGGTAAATATGATGTGCTAGGATGGTATTACCACATTTTGGAGTATCAATTTATTTAGAAGGTGCAGCATTGATAAAGAGCTTACGTAATCATTCATTTATAACAGCATTTTTGATAGCTTTGGTTGGCGGCCTGGTGTTTTCATTCCTATCCATTCCAGTCCCCTGGCTCCTCGGGCCAATGTCGGCAATTTTGATCGCTAATCGCTTTAAAGGAATTACATTATA
This sequence comes from Bacillus sp. ISL-39, assembly GCF_018613295.1. Classification (NCBI taxonomy): domain Bacteria; kingdom Bacillati; phylum Bacillota; class Bacilli; order Caryophanales; family Bacillaceae; genus Bacillus; species Bacillus sp. ISL-39. The sequence continues at coordinate 153,185 of NZ_JAGGQM010000010.1, read as the reverse complement.
TTGGCCTCGCGCATTAAGAGATACAGCATTAATTCTGATCGGATACTCTATCGGCCTTTCGTTTACACGCTCATCTGTTGAGAATATGGCCGAAAACCTTCCGGCAATGCTGTTCATGACAGTGATTCTCGTGGCGTCTGCTGCTTTGATTTCCAAAGTAATTTCACTAGTATCTGGAGTAGACTATCCAACGGTATTAACCGGGAGCATTCCGGGCGGATTGTCACAAATGATCGTTTTTGCAGAAGAGATGAAGGGAATCGACATTACAACGGTTACCTTTCTTCAGGTCTCCAGATTATTGATGATTGTTTTCGTCGTACCTTTTATCATATTCGGTCCAGTTTTCAATATTAGTCTTACGAACACAGAAGTGTCCGGTTCAGCCCAATTCGATTTTGAACCACTAATGCCTGTTGTATTTTTGATCGTGAGCATCCTTGGAGTGTTGATCGGTAAAAAATTCCGCCTGCCTACTCCATTTTTACTTGGACCTATATTAGGCACAGGTTTTTTGACTTATGCCGGCTTCACCGGCCCAACACTGCCATCCTCCGTCATGGATTCATCACAGCTAATGATAGGCGGATATATTGGCATGCTTTTAAAGCCTGAGAAATTAGAGAGGAAATCATTAACGATCTCTCTTGCATTGTTTAGTGGGTTCCTCCTTGTCATGGAATCCCTGTTGTTAAGTTTCTTTTTATCAGACGCTTTAAATATCAATATCGTTACAAGTTTTCTTAGTTTGGCTCCGGGTGGAATGGATCAGATGGGAATCATTGCACATGAGGTCAATGCTGATTTATCTATTGTTTCGGGATTTCAGCTATTCAGGCTGTTCTTCATCTATTTTGCAGTACCTCCGATATTAAGATGGTATTTTAAACGAAATATAAACTGAAACGAGGATTCTCTTTGAGATTCACGGGTATATTAACTAACATCTGAAAAAATGCTTAGTTGGAGGAATGAAATTGAATCTATCTTTTAACCATTTGCTAAATAAAGCAAAAACAACATTCAATCACGCATTTGGCCACGCCAAGGAAACCCTATATTCCATTACGGGTACATCTTCCGCATCTGTCCAGCAAATAGCTGATTACGTCAGGAACCATCCTGATGCAAAAGTTGTAAGGAAAGAATATATAGGGGTTTCAATATCATTTTACGAACTCATCCAGGGTGACATGAGATACTATCTAGAGCTAAAAAACGAAAAAATTTTACAGCTTGATGTGCATTCACATAATCACACTGTTATCGCTTACCGTTCATATCGGGATAGTTCATCGGTAAATACGCCGGTCAAATTTCCTGATTTGCAAAATGCAAAATAATATCCGCCTCTGGCCGAAATGTTTACCTATCCTGAACAGATAGATAAAACTAACTGTGTATAAATCGCATAAAATAAGAGGATGTCCCCGTGCCATTAAGGGACATCCTCTTATTTTGAAGTCAATCCGGACAGCTGGTCCCGATCGTCAGCCATTGGAGGTTCCTCCAGCCAAGAATTTTGGATCATGATATTTGCCCCATCCTCCGCATACAGGGCTATCTCAGGAATCAGCGAAGCATATTTCATCCCTATATCCTTCCGAGGACTTGCAGCCATGGCGGCTCCATAGTTCCCAATCCCTGCGGCAATCATAGCTGTAATATGAAATAAGATAAGCTTATCTGAAAAAACCTGAGTTGTACTGTCTGTCACAGCAGTATCCCAAGACATTGGCGCTGGAATATCATTGTTCTTGAGGATGTCACTAAACAAGTCGACATGTTTTTGAGAAATTTTCTTCCCTCTCTGCAAATATGCCTTGACCCCTTTGTCCTGCGCCACTTGTAAAAATCCCATGATTAACGCTTTTCCTATTTGGTTTGTTTGTATATTCATAAATAAATGAGTGATTTCAACTGAGGTGAGTGCACGTCTCCTGCTTTTGATTCCGGATAGGAATTTTTGTTTCTCTACAAAGTCAACCTTATCAGGCACAGAAATAAAAGGTGGCCTGATATAAGTCCCTTGTTCCAGCATTAACTCTCTTGTCAAATCTTGCAGCCCGACCGCAGATTTCAAAACGCTTTTATGCAGGGAAATCACGTCTGGGCGAGTCCCAAGGCCAATTGCTGCACTATTTGCCGCCATTCCGAGTATCGTCATATGCCTCAAATACATCATTACAAATGTATCGGAGAAAAGCCGCGGTGCACGTACATTAACATCTTTCTCAGTAAAACCCAAAGGGTACGGAAATTCTTCTCGATCAAAAATCTCTTTCATAAGAGAGATGTTTTTTTGTGATGCACCGATAGCAATCTCAACGATTTCTTTAACCTTTTTGTCGTCTACGCTGTTCATAAAATAGCTTAATACACAAACTGAGACTTTATCGTTTAGATATTGCGTCCACAAACTGGACATTTCTGCCGAAGTCAGCCGGATTTTTGTCTTGTCCTCCATCTATACACCTCAATATACTGATGATATATTTATCTTTCCATAACCGGCCAAATTTTATTTAGTCTCTATTTGAACTTGTCCCCTTTCATAATCAATAGCATGATTGATTTTGTTCAAGCCACAGATAAAACAGCCTATCAATTTTTCAAAAAAATAGTAGAATGGATATAGGATTCAAATTAGGAGTGAGCAAGCTGGATGCTATTATTATATTAATCATTGCAGCTGTTAGCATATCACTGACAGCTAATTTAATCAGATTACATGTAAGCGCTTTTCTGAATCAATTGATCTTCACTGTCTCATCATTGATCTTTATTGAGCTTTCTGTTTATCTTTATGGAAGTAATCATTTAAATTGGAGTATCATATTATTTATCGCGACAGCGGGTTATTCCTTTAAATTAATCGGTGGTATTTTAGCAGCCATTTTCAGCATGCTTCTTGTTTATATACAAACAGAAGAAGTTGCTTTGGTTCTTCTGCCGGTATATCTGCTAATCGGTACGAGTGCTGGCTATATCTCACAATATTTACTGAATAAGAAAAGAGATCACCATCGCTGGCTCAATATGCTTATGGAACAATCAAAGCATTTACAAGTCTTTCGAGAAGTAAGTACGACGATGCAGCGCACCCTGCAGCAGGATTTACTTTTAAAAGTAATCCTGACATCTGTTACCGCCGGTCACGGGCTTGGCTTTAACAGAGCGATGATTTTCCTTGCTTCCAATGAGGCCAGGTCGCTGAAAGGAATCGTGGGTGTTGGCCCTATGGATGTGAAGAAAGGCTATGAAGTTTGGGAAAAGATTACGGAAGACAGGCTGAAACTCAGCGATTTAATTGAGCACAATTTTGACAGCAATTTTACCGATCCGGAATTGAATGCTCTTTTGCGTTCACTGGAGATCCCTATCGATGATCATAATGTCTTCGGATTAGCGCTATCAAGCCAAAAACCAGTTATAGTCAAGGGTATTCAGAAAGAGGACTCATCACAGGTTTTAATTTTTGACTTGTTCCAAACTGAGGAGTTTGCAGTGATTCCGCTGATTAACCAGGGAAAGAATATTGGTATCCTTCTTATTGATAATATTGTAAATAGGAGACCTATTACATTGATGAATACAGAAAATATCCTCCCTCTGGCTAACCAGGCGGCTATTGCACTTGATCATGCCAATCTCTATGAGCAGATCGAGGAAATGGCTTTGCGTGACGGGTTGACCGGTCTTCTTAACCAGCGGGCATTCCAGACAATCCTTAATGAACACTTTCCGTTTGAAGGAAAAGTGGCAGCACCCCTCTCGCTAATCATGTTGGATATCGACTTCTTTAAAGTTTTTAATGATAAAAATGGTCACCTGCTTGGAAATGAAGTTTTGATAAAGCTGGCGAGGGTGATCGTGGATTCATTAAGACCAGGAGATTTTTCCTTCCGTTTTGGCGGGGAAGAATTTGTTGTCCTTCTTTCCGAAACCAATTTGAAACATGCTGAAATAATTGCTGAAACAATTCGTTTTAACGTTGAAAAGACAATTTTCCCCGGGGAAAAAACTCAGCCCAATGGGACTTTAACTGTTAGTGTTGGAACTGCCTGTACAGATCATTCTGCAATTAAAAGTAAAAATGATTTAATTGAAGCCGCCGACCAGGCCCTTTACAAAGCTAAAAATGCAGGCAAAAATAAAGTGATTTCTTTTAAGGAGTTCGTGAGCATTGATTGAACTGGCATTGATTCTGGCATCCCTATTCTTTTTCTTGGTTTCCGCTTTGACTAGCAGGCCATTGTACAACCTATCGCAGAAATATTATTCCAAACGGGTAACCGCACATTATGGATTCAAGGTTTCAGACCTGCATTATTCCTATGATCAAATGATCTACTTTATCTCAATGCCCACTACATTGCCATATATCAAGGATGCGCTGAAGGAAGATTTGGTTATTGAACAAGATTATTCATCTTATTTTTTTCCTCTTTTAAAAGGAATCAAAATCTCATTAAAGCAACATGGGACGAAGTTGTATATTGCCTATTTGCCAATTGGCAACTTTCGTTTGCCACATCTAGATAAATTGCAGCAGGAAGGCATCATTGATGAACAAACATATTTAAGAATAAGCACCAGCAAGCTGCTCCATCGTGACACATTGCAGGAAGTGCGCGAAGAAGTTTACAAGCAGCTTCAGGTGGGCCGCTACTAGCTATAAAGAGCCAGCATTTTGTGATAAACTCCAAAGTTAAAAACTAACTATTTGGGGTCCTGAACATTATATGCCGGCTCTTTTAATTTCCTCGTTATTTGATTTGCCACATCTTTATATATCCACCTTTTTAATAAAACAGCCCACAAAATCATCGAAAAGTGGATTGCATTATTAATAACAATATGTCGGAAATTTTGTTTCGCGATCCCTGTTTTCAAAACCAGCATATCCATAATCTGTGTAAAGCCAAAAGATCGGAATACCCCTTTCCAGCCGCTGTTATCCTTAATGATCAATGTTGTTGCCGCAGATAAAATAAACGAATAGATTGGTGCTATTTTAAAATGTTCTTCCCAGCTATGCCATTTTTCCAGACCAAACCTGAATTTCCTGAATATCGACAAAGAATACATCAGGTTCAGTCCATTGACCAGTACGCCAAGGAATAGCGAGCTGAAATGGAAAATAGGTGTCCCAAGCCTAAGCTGTTGATACCAAAAATCAATGATGTAAAAGAAAATCGGAATCAGGGTCATCGTATATTTTGTCTTCCACCAATTATTTTTATGGACCCCCATAAACAAGAAAAGCTTCTCGACCAGTCCGAAAAATATAGCAAATAGTAATTTGCCCTTCCACCCAACTTTAAAAGCTGTAAGGAAAATAGCGGTAAAGGGAACAAATACAGCCTGGGACATAATCGCACCAAAAAAATTATCCAAATCCTTATTCTTGAACAACTTTGGCTTGTAGCGATAAGCTTTAAATTGACTTAAAATAAAGTATTCAAAAAATAAAACAAAGACCCATACCAGATAAAAGAGTAATGAACAGCAGCTTGCGGTCTCTCCTCTTATAAAAAGTATAGATCAATAAAGAAGAGTGGATGAAAAGGAGGACGAAAAACGGCAAATAATGTTTTTTGTTCCTTTTCATATAAAACCGTCCACCTTCCGTGATTGAATATCTCTTTTAAGGTTGGACTGATTCAGAATGGATTATTCAAAAAGAAAATAGAGTGAAAATGCCCAATCATCTGACTCGGATAACATATCACTTTAAATTCCCAATAAAATTAAGTGTTTCTGCGTTTGCTATACTCGAAGGGTTATCAAGTATTCTTTTAACATCATTCAAGGTTTCGTGGAGCTTCACATCCTCTCCCTTCTTGCCAGTAAAAGCTTCGGCTACAAAGAATGGCTGAGTCAGATAGGCTTCCAATTTCTCCCCCTGCTGATAAATTTGCGACTCTGAGGCTGGCAGGCGTCCAATACCATGGACATTGACAATCGAACGCAATTCTCTATACCTGCGTAAAAGCTTTTGAGCTCTTTGTTGAATGCTATGATGTACAGGGTCTAAATAGGACCCTTCTAAGATGGAGGAAGTCGAATAGATTGGGTTGATAGCAGGGTATTTATGGCGCGCTGCAAGGTCCGCATCAAATTGCCACAAAGTATCAAGCGGGCCATACGGAAGGTCTTCATCGACAGCCTCACCCTTTAAATCTATCAGGAAAGTTGTTACGCTGCTGACTCCTTTGTCATCGAAGGTTTCCTGCAAAGTGAACATCTCGCCTGATATGACATAAGATCTGTCGGCTGTAAGTGCGTAATCTTTTTCTATTCCTTCTCTTAGCATGATCTTAAGTGTCTCTTCAATATTGCTTGTAACATAATCAACGTCTTCCAGAACATCGGCTAGCTCCGGATGATCCCCTGCTGGTTTAATGAGGATAGTCACATACCGTTCTCGTTTCAACCGGTATAACATCTCTGCAAGTACCACTAATTGCCCCATCCCTGGCCTTGCAACGAGCCCAACAGTTCCCCCTTTTGATATTGGCGCAAATAAATCCAATGTTTTTATGCCGGTTTCAATCATTTCCACACTCTCCCCCCTTAAAATCAGTTCATCCAAGCTGCAGCCAGCAAGTTCTGCAAGAGCGACTATTGTCCGTACCTCTGCCCTGCCGACTGGTATTTTACCGGTAGATAAATTCGAAACGGTTGCTGGTCTAAGGCCAACGGACTTAGCTGCTGACGTCAAGTTTGGCACCTTTTTTCTAAGTAACGCTACGTTCAGTCTAATATTCTCCATTTATTCCACCTCCTTACTTTAAATAGTAATTTATTTTACTTTAAAAAGCGATTTCGATTACTCCATAAAGTAATTGATATTTCTTTGAAAAGAGTGTTTATTGCAGAACGGAGGGTAAACTATCTAAATCAAAGCTGTTTTCGCATCGTTTCTTGCTTTTCGCATAAATACAGTTAACCGCATTGCTGTCGAACTCTTTTCGATGATGCTTACCAATCGAAGATGCGATGATAAGGTGTAAAAGCAACAAAGTTTACGAAAAGAGCGAAAACAGACAAAAGTTAAAAGGAGAGATCGCATGATTCCAGTCGGTGTATCAAATCGGCATATTCATTTGAAAAGAGAGGATTTAGATCAGCTTTTTGGAGAAGGATATCAGCTCACAACAGCCAAAGAGCTTTCACAGCCGGGGGAATTTGCAGCCAATGAAACAGTTAGAGTCCTTGGTCCAAAAGGACAATTTCCAGAGGTCAGGATACTTGGTCCTCTAAGAAAGTTCACCCAGCTGGAAATTTCAAGAACTGACTCTTATTCACTTGGTGTAAAAGCACCATTAAGGGCTTCAGGGAATATAGAAGGAACTCCGGGAATTAAACTTGTCGGGCCAAAAGGAGAACTGGAAATACAGGAGGGCGTCATTATAGCGGAACGGCATATACATATGACAACTGGAGACGCTGCCAAGTTTAATGTCAAAGATGGAGAGTATGTAAGTGTTAAATGTGAAGGAGAAAGAAGCTTAATCTTCAATCAAGTTCTGATAAGGGTAAAAGATTCCTACGCTCTCGATATGCACATTGATACAGATGAAGCGAACGCAGCTGGTTTGCGAACGGGGGACCACGTTGAAATAGTTAAATAATCGCGGCCCACCCCCCTGCGAAGTATGTTGAACTATAAGGGTCTATTTCGTCATGAAGGACATGGTTTTTCTATCCATTCATTTTTCTGTCCGCCATTCTCTTGATGATGGATAGATTATTCAGTTATTTAGATTTGCGCCGCCTCTCATCACCCTTAAAAGTTTGCGTTGATTGGTTCAGGGTATAAATGAATATACTCACATAAGGAGGCCATAATCATGAATGACAAACAAACAAAAGGCGCTTTTGACCAGGTTAAAGGTGAAGCTAAAAAGCAATTCGGAAAGCTTACAGACAATGAATCGATGGAAGCAGAAGGCCGCCTTGATAAAGGAAAAGGAAAACTAAAAGAAACCGCTGGAGATATGAAAGAAGATGTATCCCGCGCATTTAACGACTCGTCAAGAGATTAATAACACCCGATAAAAAAAGCCTTTGCTTGAAAGCAAAGGCTTTTTTGTGTGCTAATCAATATTATTTTTGTTTTTCCCTTTCACGAAACGATAGGCCAAATACGCAACATATAATGGTGTTGCAATATATATTAAGTATGGGAATTGGCTGTAGGTCCCTTTCCAGATGACGAACAGCAAAGAACCAAGGAAAATCGTCACGATTGTTCCATATTTAGGGAGCGGTACTTCTTTAAAGCTTGGAATCCTTATTCTGCTCACCATCAGGAAGCTCAATGCCGTAAAGACGACAGTAGTGACGATATTGGGGATCAAGTCTCCAAATAAAGTAAGAATCGCCATGATTCCGCCCGCTGCAGTTATTGGAACACCAATAAAGTAATTAAGAGATGATTTATCTGTACTGATATTGAACCTTGCCAGGCGATAAGCACCGAATAAAGGGAAAAGCCCTGCTACCAACAAGCCCCACAGTCCAAATTGATAGAAGTATGTATAGTAAACCAGGAAAGACGGTGCTACGCCGAATGTAACAATATCCGCAAGTGAATCTAGTTCCTTGCCGAGCTGGCTGTCCGCTTTTAGCATCCTCGCCAGTCTTCCGTCCATGCTGTCCAGCATCATGCCGATTAAAATTAATATGGCAGCATTGTTAAATTGGCCATTTGCCGCGAATCCGATTGACAGAAAACCACAATACAGATTCCCAAGTGTAAACATATTGGGGATCATTTTTGTAAACCGCATCAGTTGTCATCACTCTCCGAACCTTTTTCATATTTTGCTTATGCCTATTTTTACCCCAGCCACCTAATAATCATGTTTATTTTATTAGAGAATCGCCGAAAATATAGTTTAACTATATCATTTTTTCTCCTTTTGGATAGAGGTTAGCAAGAAAATTCCTCTCCTGAAATCGCATATCGTAACGCTTTGGAATAAATATGTCAAAAAGGCTATTAAAATGATTCATCAAATTGTATACTAATTTGGGGCTGGTGAATTATGATCAAAAAAAACTTGCGCAGATTTAAATTCCTTCTTATAAAATTATTCAGAATCAAAGAGAACGCACATAATGTGTCTTTGGGATTTACCCTGGGGTTTTTAATCCACTTTATCCCATCATTCGGAATGGGCCCTATTCTTTCGACCGTTGGTGCCAAACTCTTTAAAGGAAATCCGTTAGCTGGTTTCATTAGCGGTGTCGCACTCATATGGCTTTTCCCATTTTTATTTTATTTGAATGTGGTTGTTGGTGAGACCCTGTTTCCTTATGGGATCTTCCCCTCTGCATCGGGTATGCCTTCTCATGGTTTAGATGCCGGAATCCATTTAGGGGCCGTCTTTTTTATTGGCATGATCATTAACATTATTCTTTTCGGGATGTTCGTTTACTATATCATTTATACAATCATGAGAAAGTATCGTTCAAACTTCCTTGCTTTAGTAAAGAAATGGGATATAAAAAAATAAGGAATGGAAAAGAACATTACTTTTTTCCATTCCTTGATTTTGCACGACTTCGATCCATTCAATCGTCGGGGAATAGAACGAATTAAAAAGGCTGCAAATTGGCAGCCTTTTTTCATTATTAATCCTCGATCAGATATACGATTGCTTCATAGGGCCTTAATGTTATTACAGAACCGTACTCTTCGTCTGCTCCGTAATTTGAGATCAGGATTTCATTTTTCTTTCCATGCAGCTCATCAGGAACTGCAAAGCCTTGCTCCTCATCAGTAAAGTTCAATAGAACAAGCAATTTTTTAGTCTCGAGTGTTCTTGTATAAACATAAATACTCTCATCCTCAGGAACCAGGATATCGTATCTGCCATGGACAATAATCGGATGCTCTTTCCTTAGCTGGATTAGCTTCCGATAATAGTGGTAGATGGAATTTTCATCAGCAACTGCCTGCCTCGCATTAATCTCTTTATAGTTTGGATTAACCTGTATCCACGGGGTGCCTGCTGTAAATCCTCCATGTTCGCTATCATCCCACTGGAAAGGAGTACGTGCATTGTCTCGTCCTTTTACATAGATGGACTCCATGACTTTCGCTGGATTTTCCCCATTTTGTTTTACTTTTTCATTATACATATTAAGTGTTTCTATATCTTTATAATCATCGATAGAATCAAAACGGACGTTGGTCATCCCGATCTCTTCACCTTGATAAACGTATGGCGTTCCTTTCAGCATATGGAGGAATGTAGCCAGCATCTTAGCGGATTCAATTCGGTATTGCTGGTCATCCCCGAACCTCGATACCATTCGTGGCTGGTCATGATTGTTCAGATAAAGGCTGTTCCACCCGAGTTCCTCGAGACCTGTTTGCCATTTTGTGAAGTTATTCTTTAAGTCAGTAAGCTTAAGCGGCTTAAGGTCCCATTTCCCGCCCGGGCCAGAATCCAGGTCCACGTGCTCGAATTGGAATACCATATTCACTTCGTTCCTGGATTCATCGGTGTAAAGCTTGGCTTGCTCGACATTGACACCAGGCATTTCACCAACAGTCATCACATCATAATCCGCAAGAGCCTCTCTGTGCATTTCCTGAAGGTAGTCATGTATTTTCGGTCCGTTCATAAAGTGTCTGCTTCCAGACACATATTTTTTCCCATGAGGATTTGGCGCATCAGGAAGGCCATCTACTTTTGATAAGAAATTGATAACATCCATCCTGAATCCATCAATTCCTTTGTCCAGCCAGAATTTCATCATATCATAGACTTCCTGGCGAAGCTTTGGGTTTTCCCAGTTCAAATCAGGCTGCTTTTTACTAAAGATATGTAAGTAATACTCTTCAGTGTTTTCATCGTACTGCCAGGCAGAACCGCTGAAGGTAGATTGCCAGTTATTTGGTTCCTTGCCATCTTTACCAGGTCTCCAAATATAATAATCCCGATAAGGATTATCTTTCGATTTTCTGGATTCAACAAACCATTGGTGTTCATCAGAACTATGGTTAACGACCAGGTCCATGATGAGCTTCATATCTCTGTTATGCATCTCTTTTAATAAAAGCTCCCAGTCTGCCATCGTTCCAAAGTCATCCATGATTTCACGATAATCACTGATATCATATCCGTTATCATCATTAGGAGACTTGTATACTGGTGAAAGCCAGATCACATCTGCTCCTAAATCTTTTAAATAGTCAAGTTTTGATATAATCCCAGGGATATCTCCAATACCATCACCATTGGAATCCATAAAGCTTCTAGGGTAAATTTGATAAATGACTGATTCCTTCCACCAATGCTTTTTCAAGAAAATCACTCCCAATTAGTTTCTTTTATATAGGCACTTTTCGTAAACTTAGTTGCTATGACGATTATTATTTTATCCCTCTATTCTTGACACGCTTCATTAGAGTCTCAATGAGAACTAGAAGTATGGAGAAGATAGGATGAGTTTTAAAAGCAACAATTAATGCAGAGTACTAGCCTTGGTAAACGTTTACGTATCAGGTAAATATAATTTTCTTAACACTTTCTCGCTCAACTACTGAGTGAGGCATTATTCTGCTCTCAACCCTTTTTCCTTGCTCCATGATTGTAAAAAGCATTTCTGCCGCAACCATTCCCATTTCTTCCAAAGGCTGAGCTACGGTTGTAAGCGGTGGTATCGCCATTTCCGCAATCGGCAAGTTATCGTAGCCAATAATAGAAAGATCGTCTGGTATTTTAACTCCAAGTTTATATGCAGAAGATATAGCACCAAGGGCCAACGCGTCACTGGCTGCAAAAACAGCAGTCAAATCGGGGGACTGCTCAAGGAGCTTTGGCAATCCAGCAAAACCATCTTTAAACGAAAATCCTTGTGAATGGATTATATTTTTATCGGTTATGTCATGGCCTCTTAGCGCTAACGCTTGCTTATAACCATCTATGCGCGGCTGGCCGGCTATGATATCCTCTTTATTCCCGCTGAGCATCCCGATTTTACTATGCCCCATTTTCACTAGATAATCAGTAGCAGTGAAAGCTGCGTGCTTATCATCAACCTTTACGAAAGGCAAAGGATATTGATAAGATTCAGTCGAGACCAGGACGACTGGTATTTGCATTGATTCAAGAGTGTTATAATACTCCTCCGTAATCATTTCACTGACAAACAGGACACCATCCACTCTTTTCTCGGTTAAAAGCTGTAAATACTTCATCGTTCTCTGTCCATGTGATGCCGTATTGCATACAATGACACTTGAACCATGATGGTGGGATGCTTCTTCCACACCGCGAAGGATTTTTGAGGAAAATTGGCTCGAAACTTCAGGAAATAAAATTCCTACAGTATTGGATTTTTTACTGATTAAACTACGGGCAAATGCATTTGGCTGATATCCAAGCTCTTTAATGGCGTTAAGAACTTTTTCTTCAGTCGCTTTTGAAAAGCCGCTCTGCCCATTAAGAACCCTTGATACGGTCGCAATCGAGACATTTGCAAGTTTTGCTACGTCTTTTATTGTATAACTCATAAACAATCAAACCCTTTACGTAAACGTTTACGTTTCCATTTTTATAATATTACCCTTTTCGGTGAATATCAAGCCAATTGGGTAAAAAGTTCATAGATTGACCTAATATAAAAAACTTGAAGGACAAAGCCTTCAAGTTCACTTTAGTTTTTCTGTTGATTTTCTTCCTTTACTTTTGCCGGCATTGGTCTTACATCAGTAGTAATACCGGTTAATACATCTCGGTCAAACTTACTGCGATCTTCCCCCATACCTGGCAAAGTGTTAGCCATTGGCAGCTGTTCAAGCTCTTTTCCTCTTGGCAATGTAGACACCTCCTGCTTTTAAAGTTCCTCATTTCGCTCGAACTAACACAGATAATTCAAGAAGGATTTTGGGATCATTTGGTGAATTAGTAACAATACTATATTGATTAGGATGATAATGATGAAAATAGGATTGTTACGCCATTTTAAAGTGAGTTTAGGGTATCCAAATAAACTTGTCACCTCCCAGGAGCTTCTTGTTTGGCAGCAGGAGTATAATCAGTCCCGAATTGAGGAAGTTGAAATTGATCATCATGAGCATAAATGGGTAAAATGCTATTCAAGTGATCTAGAAAGAGCGAAAATTACTGCAACCAGAGCGTTTAATGGAGATATCATGTTTTTGGAGGACCTGCGGGAGATGTCTCTTTACCCGGTCATCAAAACCGAATTTCGCCTGCCACTCTGGCTTCATGTAGCTTTAATCCGGATTGCCTGGTATTTGGGACACAAATCACAGCAGGAGAGTAAAAAAGAAGTTATAACGAGGATTAACAGGGTTTTGGATGAAGTGATCGCTCACGATCAAGATATTTTAATTGTTGGCCACGGGGGAATCATGATGTTCATGAGGAAGGAGTTATTGAAAAGAGGTTTTTCAGGCCCCAAATTCAAAAGGCCCGAAAATGCTAAAGTATACACTTTTACAAACAAACATTAGTTGAAGACGCTCAAATTTAAGCGTCTTCTTTTATGATTGAGTACATCTTGACATCATAATGCGCACCTTTAAGATAAATGAACTTTCTTAAGATGCCTTCGAATTTCATTCCGGCCTTTTCCATTACACGCTCAGAACCAATATTTGCTACAAGGCTTTTCGCCTGAATCCTGACCAGATCCATTTCTTTCATTCCAAACCTGATGAGTTCTTTAGCAGCCTCTGTAGCAATTCCTCTTCCCCAATAGTCAACGGAAAGTGCGTAACCGATTTCTGCAGTCCTATGCTGCGGCTGCCAGGAAACAAAATCGACTGTGCCAATCAGTTTGTTGTCCTCTTTAAAATGAATGCCCCAGGGAGCAATTTTCCCCTCTTCATACAGCGCAAGGAGCATCTTTACGTATTCCTCAGTCGCCGCTCTTGTTTCATGTGCCCCCCAGAAAACATATTTTGATACCTCAGGGTTGGAAGCATAAGTATGTATATCATCAATATCCTCATATCCAATTTTCCTTAATAACAGGCGCTCCGTTTCAAGCTGCGGGAGATTTCGATAAATATCTTTTATTTGCAAGACTGTCACTCCTGAACATCTTCATTTATAACTCTTATAATACCCTATCGGCATACTATTTCATGAATGATTTGATTAAGTAATGGAAAAAGTAACGACGAGCCATTTATAACAGGAGGTACACCAATGGAGAATACCCACGAATTTGTTCAAAAGCTGCACGATAAACAGAGGAAAGACGAACAGAATAGAAAGCGGCAGGGAAAAGAAAATCCTAGTGACAAGCTGCCAAATAAACAGCATTAATTAAAAAGCGGAGACGTGCCCGCCTCCGACAAAGAACTTGGTTACAAAAAGAGACCGCAAAATCCGGTCTCTTTTTGTGTCTTCTACCTGCTCCTGCGGCTGCTTGAACCGCCTCTTTTGGCTGTTCGTCCTCCAGGAGAGCTGGAGTTCCGTCTCTCTCTGCCTTGTATTTCGCGAGTCGGTCTTTCACCACTACTTCTTGTTGCTGTTTCATTACCTGCACGCGTTGAAGCTTTTTCCACTCTTCTTCCACCTGAACGAGGAGGATTTGATTGATGTCCTTCAATAGAGTTTCTTCGTTCACTCCTTGATGGCGGCTGTTCCCTATCCCTAAGGCCCTTGCCGCCGTAACGAACTTCACGTCTATCGTCTGTCCGCCTCCGGGTAACTGTCTCTTTATTTATTTTTTCACCCCGCTGATCCCTTTCAGGTTTTTTATCTTCCCGCCTTCTCGATCGGGTATTCTTCCCCTTGTAATCACCAGACCTTTGTTTGCTTTTGTTGCCGGCACTGTAATCACCATTTTTGGATTCACCTGTTTTGGCGTTCCCCATGTTTTTCTTTTCAATTCTTATATTGAGCTCTGTTTCAATTTGATCCAACTGAGGTCTATCTTTAGGCGAATAAAACGTTAGAGCAAGCCCTTCACTGCCTGCCCTGCCAGTACGGCCGATCCGATGGATATAACTTTCAGTATCCAGCGGGATGTCATAATTAAAAACATGCGTAACACCTTCTACATCAAGCCCTCTTGCGGCTACATCAGTAGCGATCAGATACTGGATCTTTGCTTCACGGAATCTTTTCATCACCTGTTCCCTTTTTGCCTGGGAGAGGTCACCATGCAGCTCATCACAATTAAAATGATTGGCTTTCAATACGTCATTCAACTTGCTGACCCTTCTTTTTGTCCTGCAAAAAATGACTCCTAAAAATGGCTGATATAATCTCAGTGACTCAATTAAATCATTTTGTTTTGCCCTGTCTGTTGTACTAATGGCAATTTGTTTGATGTTTTCCAGCGGGGCCTGGGTTTTCTCGACCTGGATATATTCTGGCTTGTACATATGTTGTTTAGCAAGCCTTTTAATTTCATCTGGCATTGTCGCTGAAAATAGTAAGGTTTGCCTTGTTTTGGGAGTTTGTTTGATGATTTCTTCAACCTCATTCAGGAAACCAATGTGCAGCATTTGATCCGCTTCATCCAGTACGAGAAAAGCTGCATTTGAAAAATCAACCGTTTCTCTGCGTATATGGTCAAGCAACCTTCCGGGAGTCCCGATAACAATATGAATGTTTTTCTTCAGCTTTTTAAGCTGTGATTCGACATCCTGACCTCCATATACAGCAAGAACATTTATACCTTCAAATCCCTCAATCAGTTTTTTTATTTCATTGGTAATTTGCAATGCAAGCTCTCTAGTTGGGGTAACAATCAATGCCTGTATATTTGGTTTCTCGATATTGATTTTCTCCAGGATCGGCAGCACAAAAGCATAGGTTTTGCCAGTACCCGTCTGGGATTGTGCAATGACATCCTTGCCATCAAGCAATAATGGTATTGCTTTTTCCTGGATTGTCGTAGGCTCGGTAATCCCCTGTTGGCTGAGTGTTTCTGCAAGTAGTTCTGAAATACCTAAAGATTTAAATTGATTCAAATTCAATCCCTGCTTTCTTTAATAGGCTGGGTTGGACCAACCATCCTTCTCATTATTGCTTTTTGCGAAGGAAAATATCAAGTATTGCTCTTTGATATTTCGCTTTATGTTTTTTCGCCAAACCGAAGTTCTGGCCACAGTGTAAATAGGAGAGGAAAAAACATTATACCATTATTAGGAAGGAAGAACTGCAACTTAATAAAAACCACTTCTTTCGTCACGCGAAATAAAATATCCTCACACTCCTTTGTGTTCAATTTTCGGAATCAACATACTTTTCTATTAACTTTTATACTTTTCTCAATTAAACTAACTCTACCCTCCCACATACATACTGAATGATAATAGTACTATTTTGACAATGGCGGGGAATTTTTCGTGAACTGGAGTGTTAAGAATGGAGAAGAAAAAATTAGTAATCCCGATGCTTTTATCAACAGCTTTAATGGTTAGTCCATTGGTTGGTTCAACCGTTAAAGCGGTCCAACCTGATCATGTTTCAAGTACTATTTTACAGAATGGACTATCTGAAAAACAGCCAAACCCTTCTATATTCATGAAAGCTGATAAGGTATCAAAATCAGGGGCAGTAGAGTATGTTGAAGAAAATAAAGAACTGTTAAAACTGAAAAATCCCGGTCAAAGCCTGAGGGTTAAAGGTGAGGAAAAGGATCAATTGGGAATGAAGCATGTAAGGCTGCAGCAGACGATTAACGGAGTTCCTGTAGAAGGTGCAGAGATGGTTGTCCACTATAATCAAGATGGGTCTGTCAAATCGGTAAATGGACAATATAACAATGAGGTTGCAGACAAAGAGATCAGCACCCAGCCTGAAATTTCAGCTGAGAATGCCCTGGAACTGGCTAAGCACACTGTTTCCGCACCTGACCAGCTCGAAACTCAACCGAAAACCGACTTAGTTATTTATCCTTATAATGATACGGAATATTTAGCTTATAAAGTAAATGTGAATTTCCTGGGTGAGCATCCCGGAAACTGGTTTGTTTATGTAGATGCTAAAACCGGTAATGTAGTGGATCAGTATAACGCTTTGATGCACGCCGGAGAGTATTCTTCTTCTAAAGGGTCCGGACTGGGAGTGAAAGGGGACCATCGCGTCCTGAATATTTCCCATCAAAACGAAGCAGGCTCAAATCAAGGCTCCACCTTCTACCTTTATGATAGTTCCCTCGAGAATGCCCAAGGTATTTTCACGTATGATTTTAAAAATCAATGGCGCTCTAGCACAGCCAGGCTTCCAGGAGATCTCTTCGCCTCTAGGGATGCAGCCTGGACAAGTAACTATGAACGGGCAGGTGTCGATGCACATTATAACTCAGAAAAGGTATACCACTACTTCCTGAACGAACATGGACGAAATTCCATTGATGGTAAAGGTATGGCTATCGTCTCGACTGTCCATTACGGGGACAAGTACAATAACGCATTCTGGAATGGCTCTCAGATGACTTATGGTGACGGGGATGGCGAATTCATGATTTCCCTTTCAGCTGGCCTGGATGTAGCTGCCCACGAAATGACACACGGGGTAACGAACACTTCTGCTAATCTTAAGTACCGTTTCCAGTCCGGCGCATTGAATGAAGCATTTTCTGATATTTTCGGTGCTCTGATTGATGAGGATGATTGGGAGCTTGGTGAAGATATTATGGGAGAAAGTGCTGTCCAAGGTGGACGTGATGCTTTAAGAAGCTTGAGTGATCCAAGCAGGTTCCCTGTTGGCAGTGCTTATGTGCCTTATGGAAATGGTGAAGGAATGTATCCAAAGCATATGGATGAGTTTTATGACCTTCCACTGAATCTCGACAATGGCGGAGTGCACATCAACTCTTCCATCATCAATCATGCAGCCTATATAACTGGTGAACAAATTGGCAAGCAGAAGCTTGGAAAAATTTATTACCGGGCACTGACTGTTTATTTAACTCCTGATTCTAACTTCAGCGATGCTCGAAACGCACTGCTGCAATCCGCAGATGACTTGTATGGACCGAATAGCCCTGAATATGAAGCAACTCAGGCTGGACTTGATGGTGTCGGGATAACTGAATAAACAAAAGAAATTGTAACCGAGCCTGCCCTAAGCGGTTTTTCCTGCCGCTTTTTGGGTCAGGCTCTTTCTGTTTGGGTAAAATAATAATATGTGGATTTTCACTTTTGCCTGTGGTACGATTTACTAATTGAAGAATAGGAAGTGATTATAAGTGATTAAGATTGAACTGCCAGCACCAGACGTAGTCATTACACGAAGCAAGCAATTAGGAGAAAAGGTAGAAGCTGTCATTAGCAGTGAATATGGTTTTACGGATTACCACCGGATCCCAAGGGATAAAGGCGGAATCATCATGTTTTTCGACGCAGATGATGAATTGATGTTCGTAGGGAAAGCGCGTAAGCTTAGACCACGCGTAAAAAAACATTTCGAGGATAATGTCTCCCCTATTAAAAACCATCGTCATGAAGTCAACAAGATTGCTGTCATTACTGTGGTAGATCCTATAGACAGAGAAATCTATGAAACCTATGCAATCAACGTACTTAAAGCCAAGTACAATATTGATAAGGTGTTTTATAAATAGGCATTGTTATAACCGATTTTTCATTTCATAGTACTTGAAGAATAAACGGAAAAATTCCGCTTAAATTGGAAACTCCCCTGATTTTTTTAAAATAAGGGGAGTTTTTCCGTTTATTTAATTCAGATCGTTGGATTTTTTCAATTTTATATCAGTTAACCGGAATTTCTCCGCTTATTTCTCCTTCATAAGCGTCTTCTATATTAATAACAGGAAATTCTCCGCTTATGAATTGTTATAGCTATACGAAAATCAAGGTATAAATAAGAAGAGCCTGATTTCAGGCTCTTTTCATTACTTAAACCACCCTTTTTCCTTTGACTGGGTGATTGCTTCAATCCTGTTGGTTACTTGAAGCTTATCCAGGATCGTTGAGATATAATTTCTTACTGTGCCGGTCGTTATACTCAACTGTCCCGCGATTTCCTTCGTATTTTTTCCATCTGCAACAAGCTCAAGCACTTCCATTTCACGTTCAGTCAATGGATTTTCTTCGCTGTATACATCGTCCATGAGTTCAGGGGCATATACGCGTCTCCCGCCCATCACGCTGCGTATAGAGCTTGCAAGCTCTTCTGACGGACTATCCTTCAGCAAATATCCGCTCACCCCTGCTTTTAAGGCTCGCTGGAAATATCCTGAACGTGCAAACGTAGTCAGGATGATCACCTTGCAACCAAGCGCTTTCAATTCTTCCGCTGCTTCAAGTCCAGTTTTTCCAGGCATTTCAATATCCATGACGCAGACGTCTGGGCTAAGCTCTTTTGCCAGCGCTACTGCTTCCTCTCCATTGCTCGCCTTTCCCACGACTTCCATATCATCCTCAAGACTCAACAGGGAGCCTAATGCCCCCAGCAGCATACGCTGATCCTCTGCAATGACTATCCGAATCATATCAGGTCCTCCCTGCCAGTTTGTCTTAATACTTTCGGTATCTTAATCAAGAGTGTTGTACCGTCCTTAGAGAATATATCGAGGGTGCCATTCACGAATTCAAGACGTTCTCTCATGCCATGAAGTCCACTGCCTTTATATAGGTCCTCATCAGTTATATTCCCGACCCCATTATCGCTTACTTCTGCAATCAGCTCCTTCTCTGTTTGCTTTATCGAGATGCTGCAGGCTGATGCTTTACTATGCTTTACTACGTTGGTAACTGCTTCTTTTAAACACATGCTCAGGATATTTTCTGACAGCAAGGATACGTTGTTGAGATTGAATTCCTTTTCATCCCCGATAAACTTGATCTCAGCAGCTTTTAACATTTGGTTGACATGTACCAATTCGTCACGGACCCGGATTCCCCTCATTTCGGCAACCATTTTTCTTACTTCATTCAGTGCGGTTCTCGCCGTCTGCTGGACATCCTTCAATTCTTCTTTTGCCAATTCCTGATCTTTATTGATTAATTTTCGTGCTAAATCACTTTTGAGTCCTATCAGTGATAGTTTTTGACCGAGGGTATCATGTAAATCACGGGCAATCCTCTGTCGCTCCTCTATTTTGACCAGCTCAGAAATCCGCTTGTTCGCATCCTCGAGCTTCTCTTCTAGCTCTCCTCGTTCATTTCTGTTATGGATACTGAACGGAAGGAGTATGACACCGATCCAAACAATCACGATAATCGGAAGCTGCCTTATGAAGAACTCCTCCTTAAGGACAATTTCAAAGTTAATGACAATCGATGTCCCCACAAGATGGATGAAATACAGTACAAGGAAGGGCAGCCGATCTTTGATATTCCCAATAAAATAGGCGATGAAAAAAGCGAAATATACGTAACTGAACAAACTTGTTGACGCTATGGAAATACCTATTAAAATGCAAGTCCATAGATATACCGTCCAGCCTTTCGAGACAAAGGCCACCCAGTATACAAGAAAAAACATAAGAGTCAGGATGATGCCGACCACTTTGCCAATCGTTGTTGGCAGCTGCCATATGAAATAAAAAGGCAATATTCCAAGGATGGTCCAAATGTAAGGCGAAATCCCAGTGCTTCTAAGTGAATTGAAAAACTTTTTGATCATATCAGAACCTCAGCTTTACTCATAACTGCATTTATTTTAACATAGGCTGTTTTACGAAAGACTGTTTTCCTATAGATTGTTGTTAAAATCCTAAAGCCGATTTTAACGTGATAAAAAGCCGATTTGTCGTTCAGAATTAAGTGTGCAAGCTCTTTCTCATAATTAGCTTTAATTTTGCCAAGAAACATGGGCCATTCAATCTTATTTTGTAGTCAATAGCAACAAAGTTTGAAAAGAGCCTTAACACAAGAAAATTTTGTCTGCTCATAAAAAATTACTCCCCTTATTCCAGGAAAGAATACGTCCTGATTAAGGGGAGTTTAGTTTATAGTTCAGGCTTAGACTGAGGAGCCAATTTGCTGTTTTGTTTATATGCTTTCATTTCCCTGAAGCTGATAAACTGCTTTTTCCGTTCATCCCATAAGCGGAATTTCAGTGAAGTCAAGCTTGTGGAAAGTGTTATTGTCGGCACATTTTGCAAAGGCTTGGTATTATTATGGACCTCTTCAAGCTTATAGTTTGGTACCCTCGGGCTTAAATGGTGAACGTGGTGATAGCCGATGTTGCCAGTAATCCACTGGAGTACTTTTGGAAGCTGATAATACGAGCTTCCTTCTACCGCAGCCCTCACGTATTCCCAATCCTTATCAGCTTCGAAATAAGAATCTTCAAATGTATGCTGTACATAGAAGAGCCAGATTCCGAACATTCCTGCTATGAAGAAAATTGGACCTTCTACCATGATGAAAGCTTTCCAGCCAATTGCCCAGATCATAAGACCAGAAATTCCAAAAATCAACACATTCGTTAAATATGTGTTCAGGCGCTCTTTCATTCTCGCACCTTTCCTGTTGAAACGGTTCGTGATTAAAACAATATAAATCGGACCCACTACAAACATTACAAGTGGATTGCGGTATAATCTGTATGCAATCTTCTGCCACATCGGGGCAGCCATGTATTCATCAACTGTAAGTACCCATATGTCTCCTGTCCCACGCTTGTCCAAGTTGCTGCTTGTTGCGTGGTGGACAGCATGCTCATGCCCCCACTGGCTATAAGGGAACAAAGTCAAAACGCCAGTCAGCGTACCTACCACTTTATTGGCTGTACGGTTTTTGAAGAATGAGTGGTGAGTACAGTCATGGAAGATGATAAAGATCCTGATCATGAAACCAGCAGCAAAAACTGCAATTCCAAGTGTTAATAAATACGAAATCTCAAGGCTTTGATAGGCCAGAAACCATAAAACCAAAAATGGAACAACCGTATTGATTATTTGAATGATACTATCTTTAGTGTTTGAGCTTTCATAAGGGGCGACCTGTTTTCTAAGTTCTTTTGCATTGTGAGTTGCCATCTTGATATAAATTCCCCTTTCGGATTTGTTAGTTAACCAAATTATAATTAAGGGAAATGATCCTGTGCAGTAGCAGGTGTCATATATGATATATGACAAATGTCATGTTTCGATATATTTCCCCCTTAAAACCTTGATATATCAAGGTTTTTTTTCATGACCAGGTAATGATATTTGTTAATATTTTTTTAGCAACAAGTAAATAACTTCCTAATTATTAGAGACTTTTCTAAATAGCTGCAACCTCCTTGAATTATGCATTCCTTTTTCACCTGAAAAATTACCCGCCACTTTCAGTTTTAAAACCAATAAATCACTGTGTTTCGTGAGCATCACAAAAACTTTTAGCACTTTTGTGGCCTAAATGAATATTCGTTCAACCATTCGAATTTTGTGACTTCATTATTTGCATTGGCTATAAGCCCATTCAATGTAGGAGGATATGGCTGCTTCCTCATATGCAGAGCAAGGTTCTCTAATAAAATGCTGTAATCCATTGACTCGCATTTGGCCATCCACCTAAGAACCGTTTCACTTTTAATTGTTACAAGCGGATAAACACTTTCGATCAGATACAGGATCTTAAGTGTGTCTTCCTTCGTCATATGCATGCTCCTTTTCATGGAAAATCCACAGTATTAGATTTTTTCCATGATTCCCGGAAAGATACATTGGTTTATGTTCAAAATAATCATTTACCTGTAGAATTGAAAAAAAAGATGATGAAGTGGGTGATAAATATGAAGACTGCTATTGTGACGGGCTGTTCGAGCGGTTTTGGTGAACTGATCGCCATCGAGCTGGCTAAAACAGGTTATAATGTGATCGCGACGATGCGGAACCTCAAAAAACAAGATACTTTACTGAAATTGGCCGCTGCTGAAAGCGTGACAGATAAAATTACTGTTTTTCCACTGGATGTAACACAGCAACAATCAATCGAAGAATTAAAAGTTTATCTGGAATCTCTTGTTTCTGTAGATTTATTAGTAAACAATGCTGGCTATGCACAGGGCGGCTTTTGCGAGGAATTGTCAATGGAAGAATATCGTAATCAATTCGAAACAAACTTTTTTGGTGTTATTGCTGTCACCCAGGCTGTCCTTCCTGTGATGCACAGGCAGGGATCGGGCAAGATCATAAATATGAGCAGCATCAGCGGGAGGTTTGGATTCCCTGGATTGTCTGCCTACGTTGCATCGAAACATGCTCTTGAAGGATACAGTGAAAGCTTAAGGCTCGAGCTCAAGCCTTTTGGGATTGAGGTCGTCCTTATCGAACCGGGTTCCTACAGGACAAATATTTGGAAAAGTATCGAAAATGTTTCAATGCCAAATGAGTCGCTATATGAGGGGCTGAAAGATTCTATAATGAAAAAATTAACAGCAGGGCAAGATTCTTATGGAGATCCGCTTGATGTTGCCAGGCTTGCAGCGGTGATTGCTTCAAGTAAAAGCGCACCAACCCTAAGATACCCTATTGGAAAAGGTGTCAGGACCATGCTTCAATTAAAGAATTATCTCCCATGGAAAACAATCGAAAGAATCGTATTGAAAAAATTAAAGTTATAATGCTTCCAGCGACTATGTTCATATTTTGAATGCTTGAGCTCTTCATAAGGCGTGCTTAGATTTTATAAGCATCCTTATGAGGACCAAAAACCCCGCATAAGAGTATGATTCGATCCTAATCGTACCCTTATACGGAGTGGTTACCCTGCATAAGGGCATGATTCCACCCTAATCGTACCCTTATACGGATCGGTTACCCTGCATAAGGGCATGATTCCTCCCTAATCGTACCCTTATACAGATCGGTTACCCTGCATAAGGGCATGATTCCATCCTACTCGTACCCTTATAAACACCAGTTACCCCGCATAAGGGTACGATTCAATCCTCAGAGCTCCATACAAGAATCACCTCTGCTATTCCCCATCAAAAATGAAATAATCGCCAATATAGAAAGGCACACTAACAATCAGGCATAGTCTTTCCCAAAACTAAACAACAAGATATCAAAGCAGGCTATGAAAATATTACTCCTTCAAATTTCATCCCAATCAAACAAAAGGTGCACGGCCAATAGAGCCGCGCACCTTTTTTTATGCTAGTTTGACATCGCTTTATTATTGAAGAAGCTACTAATTGGGTTAAGCAGCATTGCTCCAACTCCCTGAATGATGGTTTTTACGATTACCTGGCCTAATATTGCGGCTGGAACTGCTTCCCATGGAAGGAAATTTGCTCCTAGCGGACTTAATCCAATCACGACAAATATGACAGAATCCAGCAGGCCGCCGACTAAACCACTGTAGAAGACTCTCCAGCTCATAGGGAGCTTTAGTCTCGAATAAATCTCTGTATCAGTTGTTTCAGCCACAGCAAAGCTCAATGCCGAAGCAAAGACGATCGTAAGTGTATCTCCAAGAATATACGAAACGATAGCTGAAAGAACGAGTGCCAAGCCGATGAACATATAAGTTCTCGCACGGCCGTACTTATTCTGTACAAGGTCACGGAAAATGAAGGTCGCCCCTATCAGCAATGTCCCCATCGGCACAATGAACATGCCAAATTGCAGCGGTGCAAGCGCCGCTGTAATCACATTGGCAGTAACAATTGAAATTAAATATAAAAAGATTCTCATCATTTTACCTCCTGGTAGTCTAAACCCCTCTTTTATTTCCCCAAACATAGACATGAAGCTGCGGAAGTACTCTTACATTTTTCATTTCCGCGTCACACATAACCTCATTTATCAGCGATTCATACTTATCGACCAACGATGACATTAAGTTCATCTGGTCTTCTGTTGCAATGTCGTCATTTCCTACCTGTAAAAAAAACGCTAAGTCCGGATAACGTTGATGTACCAGTTTGGCAAATTCATAGTCAACTGCATCGAAAACGACTATTTTGAGGCTGGCGTTTTTTAAAGACCCGTTCTTTTGCAAACCTTCTACGATTTGGTCCAAAACTACAAAATCTGTTTCCATACCCGAACTTGGCGGTTTTGGGGAAAGGGTCAATGCGTCAACTTTCAAGAACCAGTCCTGCCATTTGCTCCCCTGTGTCTCCAGGCAAACACTGACCTTGTTTTCCTTTAATAATTCAACCAGTCCAGATAGATTCTTAATGAGAGCAGGATTTCCGCCTGAGATGGTGACATATGAAAAACCATCTCCCCCCAATGCTCTCAATTCACTCCAGACTTCATCAGCATCCATTTGCCTGACTAAGTCCTTTCCAGAACCATCCCATGTAAAGGATGAGTCACACCAGGCACAGGAATAGTCACACCCTGCCGTACGAACAAACATTGTCTTTTGTCCGATGACCATTCCTTCTCCCTGAATCGTCGGTCCGAAAATTTCCATCACGGGAATCTTAGTCAATCTCCATCCACTCCCTTCTTGCTTCAGCATAACTAGTTGGAGTTTCATAGAGTTTCACAAACTCTACCCTTGCATCTTGGTATAAATGCTGTCTATTCGACAGGGAATCAGACATTTTTTCATAAATCCAGGCTACCATGTTTTCAGCAGTTGTATTCATAGGCGGCAAAGTTTCATTCAAATATCTGTGATCTAGATAAATTTCTATTTCTGATTTCCAAATATCTTTAATATCACCAAAATCAATCATTAATCCACGGTCATCGACAAAACCACTTAAGCCGAATATAACTTTATAAGTATGGCCGTGGAGGTTTTTACATTTCCCTTCATATTCATGAAGGTGATGAGCGGCATCAAAGGTAAATTCCTTGCTGACGAGCACACGCTTAGAATGATATTTTAATTGTTCTCTCTTAATATCTTTATCTATTTTCTGAAGCTGGTCGACGATCCTGAATTCGTACATCAAGAAACAACTCCTTCCAGGTACTCATCCAGCCCGTTTTTCCGTAACTTACAGGCAGGGCAAATCCCACATCCATCTGCAATGATTCCGTTATAGCAAGTCAATGTTCTTGTCCTGACAAATTCAAAAGCGCCCAGGTCATCAGCCAGCTTCCAGGTTTGTGCCTTATTCAGCCACATTAATGGTGTATGGATGACAAAGTTCTGGTCCATAGATAGGTTTAGGGTTACATTCAATGATTTAATGAACACATCCCGGCAATCGGGGTAGCCGCTGAAGTCCGTTTCGCATACACCTGTTACGATGTGCTTAGCGTTCACTTGACTTGCAAGCACGCCTGCAAAGGATAAGAACAATAAATTCCTCCCTGGCACAAAGGTTGATGGCAGTTTCCCTTCTTCCCCATCCTTCACCTCGATATCACTCCTGGTAAGTGCGTTAGGCGCCAGTTGGTTAAGCAGGCTCATATCGAGAACATGGTGTTTCACCCCAAGCTGGCTTGTGATGTCTTTTGCGCATTGTATTTCTGTGCGGTGACGCTGATTATAATCGAAAGTGACCGCTTCAACTTCCTTGAATTCCTTCATGGCCCAGAACAGGCAAGTCGTACTATCCTGTCCTCCGCTGAACACGACAACCGCTTTTTCATTTTTCATTAGAAAACTCCTTTACAACAGAAAAAACAGTACCACTAAGACAGCAGTACTGTTTTCCCTTAGTTTTTTTGAGAGGGTAGCTAGAACCTCTTCCGTAAAAACGGAATATGTAATTTTAACTTTCTCATTTTATCACATATTTTATAAAAAGAAAGCCTGTATTATTCCATCACTTTTTTGATTTTACCAGATCCTGATGCCTGAACCTTAGTGCTGACCATTTTTCGTCCATGGAGACATTGCTGACAGCTCTATAGTCAGATATATCTTGGACCAGCCTGAATAATGCGTCGCGGTTAATATCAGTTTTAACTTTTGAACTTTTCTTTGGGAAGGCAATCCAGAATACAGCATCCTCTTTCAATCCAGAAACAGCCTTCGGAAACCATTCCCTAACTTCCTGACTGTTGTTGGAAAATAATAGCATAAATTCATTTTTGTCTGATTCATCGCCAATATCTTCAATTAATGACTCGTATTCTTTCGGTGCGTTCATCACCCTGGCTGTCCCCTGTTTGTATCGTAATTTTTTTAATAATTCATCCATGGCAACCACCCTGATATTTAGTATTTGATTCATTTTCCAAATGGTGTAAACAGCTAAACCAACGTTATCTATAGCTTATTACATGATATTTTGAATGGTCAAGTTCCCCCATAAGGGCATCTTGCTCATTCGCAAATTTTTTAAAGGAATAAAATGATTACAAGCACCTATTGTTTTCATACTAAATAAAGGAGGATACAGATGGATAATGGAGCTTACTTTTCTGGAAGCCGGGATTTTTTAGGACAGGATTCTCTTGAAATCCAAGATTATGATCATCCGGAATGCCAAAGTCATGAATCAGCATTTTCCTGTGGCTCATCTGCAGAATTCCCATCAATGGATGAGCAGCTGGAATCAAGCTCTGATTATGGATATTGCCATAGCTACAAGGATGATTGTAACCCGGTTATTTTCGACCGTCGTTATAATTTCGCCGATCGCGAGTTATGCAGCAGGCATTTCAGCGTACGCTTGGGTGGTTTGCGTAATAAGATGGCAGCAGTTTTGCGAAGATATATCGGATGCAAAGTTATTATTGGGACCGAGTGTGACAGCAAGTTTAAAAAAATCAGTGGCAAGATTTCCTTTGTTGGAAATGATTTTGTCGAGATAGTCATCCTTAAAAATCCCGAGGGCAAACAAAAGCACTCGAAAAAGAAATACAGGATGATACCATTTGACACAATAAACTGGTTTGAAAGGGATCAAGGATCATAGAGACAACGCCTGAGCAAATGCTCAGGCGTTTCTGATTGTGATCAGGATTTTTTCAGATAACAGAAGGATGTTAAGGGTATTCCTTTAACCTGCCCATCCTGGCTGACTAGATGGATGTTGCCGTTTTCAATGCACTTTAATAAACCAATTTCCTTTTTCGAATTATAATAAACCGATACTTTTTCATCAGCAAATGTTTTAAGGTACATGGATAACTTGATCCTGAAGAAAATCTGGACTAATTCATGATCATCAGCAACTGTTTCTCCAAATTTGAATGTCAGGTCCCTGCGGAAACATGGATCAATATCAGCCAAAGGCAGTTTGTGAACAGGAGGTTGATATCGCTTCTTAGTCAAAACCAGGCAAACACTTTTGAAAGGGATTAAAAAGGTCTTTCGGTTCTTTTGGAGCTGGACAAAATCTCTGCCAACTAATTTTACGAATCCTTCCAGGTAATTTTTGCTCAGTTTCTTCTTTTTGTATCTATGCTTAGGCTTCAATTTATGCTTATTGGCCAGCCTCTTCTTTTTGTAATGTTTTGTCTTCTTAGTCTTCTTGTTTAATATTTCCTCGATTGTCTCTTCCGGACTGGTGTCTGCATTGTTCTCATCTGGATTTGAACAGCTTATTTTAATTTTCACCATCTCCCCTGCCAAGCCATCGAATAATATCCTGCGGCCAAATTCAAGCTGCTCGTTTGATAGTCCGAGATCCAATAGCATGCGATTGGCTCCATCGATTTTTTCCTCTAGTTCATGCAGCCGCCCTGCAGGCAAACAAGATGTTGGCGAAGGAATTTTGGGAGTTTCGATTTGATCGGGACAACCGTCCTGAAAGCAAAAATCGTCTTCCGGATTGTTTGCTGAGGAGGAACTGCTTTCCGTCATCTCCTGGCTTGAAGACTCCTCATCTGGAATTTCAATTTTATGCCTTTTCTTCATTGTCCCACTCCCCTTCCACTTCCTCTAGGCGCGGCAGGTTTTCCTTCGAATCCTTATGAACCCGGAAGATTCCCCACATTCCCAATTCTATGTCCCAGCGGATATTACCGGACCGGTACAAGTAATCCCCTGGGAAATTGAAAACTCCTCCTGCTCCTCCAATCAAGCGCAAATCATCAGTATGGCCCGTAACCATATGGCCTAAAAATGACTGAATCCGTGAATCAAGATCCTTGCTGTCGAATTTCCAATAATGTCCGTGAAGGTGGAATGTATGAGCTCTTCGCCTTTCTGCTGGAGTGGTAATCCGTATCACCACTGGCTCACCAGGATATGCTTCAAATACAGGTGTTGCTGGGTCCCCAAAAATTTCTGATGAAAAAAGCTCGTGCATTACCGGGTGTTCCTTATATCGATTGATGAGCCTTTCACTCCGGTAGTTAAAACCCCTTGATCCATAATCGTACGTATCGACTTCTTCAAGCTCTTCAGTATAAGGTACAACCCCATCCATCGGATCAATAATCACTTTTCCAGCTTTGTCCTCCAGCCTTACACCATCATGTAAAATGAGGACAAATTCTCTGGTTGCAGGAAGCAAGGGGTGGCGAAGAATCACATTTTCCGCTGTAATTACTTTTTCCAGGCTGTATGGATCCAGGTAGGTTGTAAACCTGGATTCGGCAATGAACGCACCGAAGGTACCAAACGACCGGTGATTTCTCAAATCGGCCATGTCCCACATCGAACACATTCCGAACTGGCCATCGACAAACCATCTATAAGTAATCGTTTCCCCTGGACCGACTGTCTGGTCAGGGTTGTAACCAACTGTATCTCCACTGGAAGTCTTAACGTCATAATTCAGCAGGCTTGTATGGAGTGATATTCTTAGAGAAGGAGGATAGTATGATTGTTCTTTTACCGGCGGGTACGGATGAATCCCATCTTGAAATGGAAAAAGTTCTTTCTTTAGCTCACTTGTCAGTGTTACCTCTACAAGGTCCCCAACATTTGCCCTCAGGATAAGTGGCACTGGGTTCTTTTTGCCAGAAATAATATCTTCTACATCCTCTTTTAAAGCGAAAATAATTCCAAATGGATCATGATCGCCATAAGAGTTATATTGGATTGGTGTCTGGAAGGCGACTACCTCGAATTTCTTGACAGGTGAGCCATGGTAAGCCCCTGGCGGCAGACTGGCAAGAGGATTTGCTTTTTCAGGCGGTTTGCCCGTTGGCTTTGGAGTTTCAGCCGATCCTTCCGGCAGCGCTTCTCGGTCAGCTAAGACGATTAAATCTTCCATTCTATCCTTATACGCACGGATCAATCCCCATGTACCAAGCCAAACATCTTCCTCATCCTCAAAGGCCCAAAGATAATCACCGGATACAGGAATCTCAGTCTCAAAAGTAAAGGACTCAGAAATTCCGATATGCTGCTGCGCTTTCATGGATGATCCCAAATCCGGGCGCTCTTCTTTCCATCTCAGCCCATGGATATTGAAACTGTGGGATTCTTCATGTGCTCCCTGCAATAGCCTGATCCTGATCGGGTCGCCTTGATATGCCCTCAGTATCGGGGTAACAGGATCACCGTGAACATAGGAACTGAAGGAATAAGCAGGATCACAATCCTCACCTAGCCTGAACTTTAAGGGTTCACATTTAAAATTGACTCCAAAGACACCTGGATCGTCCTCCGATCCTGGATATCTTGGCGGCTGGATTGGGCGGCCGTTTTTATCGAATAAAAGGGCAAAATCATGGACGAAAAGTGTCTGGTCACGATAATCCGGTATTAACGGGTGTTCGACAGAAATCTGGGTTCCATGGTCCACCTCGTCACCAGTTCTCGAATCAAGGAATTTTGAAAACCTCGGCTGTATCACGCCTGCCCCGAAAACTCCATGCTGCTGATGGGAGTTAGCAAATAAATGGTCATGGAAGAAAAATGCTTTTAATTCGGTTTCCGCATACCATTCATAACGAATGGTTTGGCCAGGAAGAACCCCACTATCATAATTCCACCCAACATTACCACCATCGCATGCAAGAACATCAAATTTTACAAAGTGAATGTGAAAACCATTTTCATACGTCCTGGTCACCAGCTGGAATGCATCACCATCGAGAATATGGGGCATACGATTTGTATAGTTCATCCTTATACATGTACCAGCAGGAACATGGAAGACTAACGGCTCAGGCTCTTTTTTTCCCGAAAGGATATCATCAAGGTCTTCGTCCATCACATAAAATCTTGCCTTCGGGTCATGCCAGCCCTGTCTGTTATAAACGACAGGCATTTCAATAGCAGAGACATTGAATTCGACTACCACTGGGTCATGTTCTAGGCATGGGTCAACAAAAACTGCTCCCGGACGTGGATTTTCAATCGCTGCATTCCGTTCCAGTTCAGTCATCTCCCGCCCCCCGACAATGCCCAGAGGCGGCCTGGGTGCTTTATAGCCTACTTTTCCTGGAATGAAATTAGGGAATCCTGGTTTTTCAGGAGTTGGCTTTGGTGGTGCCGTACGGTCTGGCAACGGCTTTAGGGCATTAATTCTAACACCATTTGGATAACACTGGCTTCCATCCTGCAGAGTATCAAAAACCCTGTTGATTCCCCACATGCCTATGCCGAAGTGGGGATACAGATGGCAATGGATGATAGAATCTCCAATGGCACCATGCAGGCTGCCGAGTCCATAAAGCGGCTGAATCGAATAGTGGGTTTGAGGGCTTATCGATTGAGCATCGAGTATTTCAGCATTAATATTGCTCGAATCCCCGAGCCATTGATGGACATGGTAGTGAAAAACATGAGTTTCTTTTACCCCGCCGTGGATCAATCTGATGACTGCAGGGTCCCCCACATATCCTCTTAATATCGGAGTTGCAGGATCACCAAAAACCCATGAATCATGGTGGACTTCTTCTGAATCACAATCAGGGCAAACTACTCCCGCTTCCATCAGCCTTTTACGGTTTGTCATAGGTTCATAGCGAAGATTCACTCCATGAAAGGATTCTGCTTCCTGGTTTGTCATTGGGTTCAAAGGATGGTCCCCTGTAAGATCCCTAATTTCCATTTCGTCATTGAAAAACCAGGCGTACTCCCTGAATGATGGCAGAAAAGGATGGTGTATGTCTGCAAAAACACCACTGTTGATTGGGCCTCCCGTTACAGGATCGGTCCAGGCTGAGCCCCTTTTTTGGACAAGCAGCGCCCCGAATAATCCCTGGACACTTGATCCTTGTTCGGTGCTTGAAATATTTCCAAGGTCGGTGAAGAAGCAGATACCTTCCTGACTTGCATTAAGCCTGTAAAGAATTTGTCCACCCGGTTTTACCGTTGTATCCGGGTTGTAGCCTGCATCCGCTCCATCGGAAGTCAACACATTGTAATCCGCTTCCTGGAAGTGCATCCCTGCTGAAAAAGGAAGCTGGTTTTCAAAAAGTATTTCGACTATATCTCCCTCGTTTGCCCGAATAGCCAACGGTTGAACAAGATCAATTGGCTTATAAGGATTCTTTCGTACGAGGTCTTTAAGCTTTGACTCATTTTCCTTCAAGACATATATTCTGCCACTAGGATTGTGGTCCCCGAACGTATTAACTACTATCCTCGTGGAAATTCCGACAACATGATATTTTCGAAACATCTATTTCCCCCCTTCATAGGAATCTAATAGTCTTCAAGCTTCGGTATTTTAGGTGCTCCAGGCCTTTCAATATAGAAAACTTCAATATTATGAATGTGAATGCACCATTCGCGGTTTTCTAATTGAGCAAAGTGAGTGGTCTCCACATCGATCATAACCGTATCACCTATCAATTCCTTGATTATGCCAACGAACATGTATGGATAGGATGGAGAAATCACAAGCGTTTTGTGGCCAATTCCATTTCTGAAGTGTTCCAAAATGGCTGAGTCATGGATTTCATTTACATTTGTCATCTGTGAATAATCTGTGGACATAAGAAACAACGCCTCCATTACTTGAATGTTTAAACTAACGGAATTCTCATCGAACAATCGACGTCTGTCGTGAAATGGGCAATTTTTTCAAAAGGAATGGATAACGGAATTGGGAACTTATGAAACGGTGCATTCAAAATTTTGATTGTTATGGGAGAAAGAGTTAAATGTCCAGGTTCAACTTCAGCTACATTTCCGCAAAAAATCGGTCTGAAGGTTTGCCCTAATATGTTTAGTTGTGATGATTCCGTAATAATCAGGATCTGTTTGCCCATATGCTTGTTAAAGAAATCAAATAATGGGTCATTGACACTACCGACGCTAGAAGCAGCCGATAATGATTTTAATGGCCAGTCATGCATGTTTTGTCACCCTTTCTCGTAAATAGGACTTCTGCAATTAATGTCTTAACGAAAGGCTGTTTTCGTAAAGATTGTTGTTAAAATCCTAAAGCCGATTTTAACGTGATGTAAAGTCATTTTGTATGTCGGTACTAAGTTTGCATGCTCTTTTCTCATAATAAGCGTTAATTTTGTAAAGAAACTTAGGTAATACAATCCTATTTTGTAGTCAATAGCAACAAAGTTTGAGAAAAGAGCCTAACGAAAAAATACTCTTGATCATGTTCTTTCCCATCAAAAGGATCTGGATTAAAAGGCGGGCAGAACGAATATGTGTTACATCCGTTAAGGCAATTTCCCTTTCTGAGCCAAAAGATTGTAATAAAATACTATCTTCAGTAACAGAAGCGATCTTCCCCATTACGATTTCATCAGGCAAAACTACCTTAACCCACACTCCTTGCCATCTATGAAGGTTGCCTTTCAATGACTCTTCGAAAAATTGCTGTATTAAGACCTCTCGATTGGCAACTGTTTCACCAAAATTCGTAGTCAGTTTTCGTTTTAAGTCATTATCATAAATGAAATTTTGATGGGCATTTTCATATGTCGGCACTCCGGATGGAGAATTTGCTGATAATATCGTTTTATACGGGATCCAAATCCGATCCTTTAAGTTCGTCAATATGACAAAATCTCTTCCGATGGCATTCACCTTACCGGAGATTTCCTGTGTGTTATCTTGGTGGTCAATATAGACTATTACTTCCTGATTCCGCCTCATCTTAAAAAACTTCTTTAAAATCAATGGTTTTTTAAATTCAGGAACGGCATTCGCAAGTGTTTGCAGGTTTTTTTGCTCCAGGTAATCGGAAATGATTTTATTCTCCTCAAGCGGTGTGGCACTAGGCGGGGAAGTTATTTCAATTCCGACTTCATGAATCGGATCTACCTGCCTGACTTCCTTCCTTCTGTCCTCTAACAAATATTTCAAATAATCCGAATGGCGTATACCTTTTCTCAACGAATTGCCCCCTTTCGCAGAAAAGCGCAAGCGTCTTGGTAAGCCCCGACAGCGCTGGAGGACCGACCGGTGAAGTCGTTCTTTGACTTCATTTGGGCGGACACCGAAGCGACTCGAGGGGCTAGGCGCTGGAGTTAGACACTAATCTAAATGCGAACATTTAATACCTTCTTATAAATGAACAAATTTCCCCACTATCATATGAGGCAAATATCATAAATGTCATTGCAATTGACAAAAAATTCAAACACCACAATTTTTGTTGTGAATACATTGAACAGTAGAGGTGATATGTCTTGCCGGAATGGATTGTGATTTTTTACCCAATTAATTTCTTGTCCGCATACGTTCTATATATCTATCTATACAATCGAAGAAAACAAATCGGTTTTCACTTAGGGATGAATATAACCATGGTGGCAGCTGGAGGTTTGGCTCTCGGAACAGGGATAATTTTTATCAACATGTATCCTTTTTACTTTTTGGAAGCGACCATGTTTTCAGTAATCATAGGGGGTATTTCAGGAATATTGTTTGGCAACCTCTTTGACTATCAAACTTTATTGTCTGGTTATATAACTGGGCTTATGATGGGAATCATGGCGCCTATGGTTGGAGCTTCCGCATATGAAGGTGTAAATTTTTTAATCATGATCGAGATTTTCATCATCAGCTCTTTTTGCATAGCGGCCTCCTCGGCCTACAAGACCTGATTCAGTAATCTGGAGGGGGTGTCTTATGCAGTTATTATTAATCTCCATAACTATCATCAATTTTTCAATTGGAGCCTGGCTATATTATGTACTTCGTAAATCGAGATTTCTGTTTAGTGACAGGTTTGGATATACAGCCTCTTATTTTGCCAGCAGCATACTGGGACTGGTTGCTTCACTAAATTTCATGCTGCTATTCCCTAACCATTTCGGAGTTGTTGGGGTGCTTAACATTTTACTTGGTATCACGATCGGTTTTTTATATGGCTCAATGTTTAATGCGCAATCATTGATTGCAGGAATTTATAACGGGGGCATAAGCGCAATAATGGGAACGATGCTTGGATTGGTGGTAAAAAATCCAGCTATTTGCGGTCTTCCTGGTACCATTGCCTCCGAACAAGAAATGATAATCTTCTTTGCCCTTTTCAGTCTGTGTATCCAGGGAATATCTGCTCTATTGCTCCAATTTTCTTTCAAAGTATGAACAGTTAATGTCATTTTAAGGGACTTAATGTGGCCTTAACGGGAGCAAATCTCTCTTGATCGTCACATTAATGAGCTTAACCTGACCTAACGGGAGCACTTCGCTATTTTTGGACACATTAAAGAACTCAAACAGGCCCTTCGCTGAATGGAAACCCGGAGTAAAGGACAAAAGCAGCCTCATTCGGGCTGCTTTTTTTTACTTTATTGAAAAGCCGTCAAATAACCTTCCCCCAAAGGGTTCTAAAATCTGTTCGGCCAAATCTGCGACCATATTTTTATTACCTGTACTGTAATAATGGGAAAAAGCTTCTACAAATTGTTCAGTGAATACGGGGTCATAATGATGTAATTCTCTCACCAGCCATTTCGATTTTCCTACCCACCGCTTGTTTGCTCTTAACACAAATTCCTGCAGCTGTTGCGCCAGCGTGCCTGCAATGAAGATTTCCTCTGCCTTGTTGCCAGATCCAATGAAATCATCAAGCGTATCTGTAATGAAATACCGTTTTACCTCGATTTCTTTCTTAGACCACTCCTCTGGTCCCAGCTCGATTAACCTTTTTGCTTCATCAATTATTTCCGGCAGAAATTCGCTTTCCCTAATAACCTTACCTTCTGAAACCATTCTCGGTAAGCTTGGCCTTGCTCTTTTTATATCACTTTCAAAAAAAAGCTTATAGGACTGTAAATTATGGATGAAAACCTCGATCGGCCACCCATATGCTATTAATGACTCCCTGCGGGGTGATGAAATATCCTTATCGAATATCACGATATCCAAATCAGATGTAACAGTTGCTTCTCCCCTGGTTACACTCCCGGCCAGCAGTGCTGCATCACAGTCCGGGAACCGCTCCTCCACAAACTTTTGCGCTGCTTCAAAAGCTGATAATCTAGTATGCATGTACATGTACAAAATCCTCCATTAACTATTCATAAGGTTATTATTAGTGATAACAAAAAATTTGTCGACAACATTGCGAATGTTTTATAAGACAACTCTAGTGGTATCCTACAGTATAAAAGTAGTTGAATCAGGAGGATATACTTATGCCATTTTCATTAAATAAATTGTTTATACCTGCAGGATTGGCAGTTTTGCTCATTACTGGCTGCAACAACGATGAGGCAGAGCAAGGAGTGAAGGAACTTGAAGAGGAAACAAAGAACGCTGCCCAGGAAACCGAGGAAAAATCAAAAGAGGTTGTGGATAAGGTAAAAGAAGAGACTCCGGGAATTATCCAAAACATGAAGGACACATATAAAGAAAGCGAACAAGAAGTTAAAGATAATACACTTCAGGCTGGGGATAGGGCAACTGTACAAAAAGATGCCTACCTCGCACTTACACCGGAAGCATATGATGAGCTTTATCAATTGATTGAAATTAACGACGTAGAAGGTGTAGACAAGATCGTTCAGGATAATAAAGTGAAAGAAATCAATAAAGGCAGTGAAGCAGAAATCTTAGAAAGAGAGATTAGACGAACTAAAGTAAAGATGACAGATTCCGGTGAGGAAGGATACCTTCCCACTACCATGCTGGAACCTGTCCAATAACCAGATTAAGACCCTGAATTTTGTTCAGGGTCTTATTATAGGTACTATTATTTTCCCGTAAAAGTATCAGGCATCACAACAGCGATTACTTCCCCTTTAGCGCAAAAAGTTTCCCCTGCATATACTTCTGTTTCAACTCGGTATTTCTTTGGATGGATTTCATGTACGGTTCCTATTGCTTTTAAGGCTGTTCCTTGAGGAGTTGGCTTCATAAAATCCACATGCAAGGATGCTGTGACAAATCTTGGCGGTTCTGCTCCGTCACCTGGTTCATATCCATTTTTACGATGCAGGTAGAGTGCAGCTGAACCAGTACCGTGACAATCCACAAAAGAGCCAATCACACCGCCATAGACAAACCCTGGCAGTGCCATATGTTCTTTTTGGGGATTGTAAATTGATATTGTCTTGTCACCATCCCAGCCTGTCCGAAAATGATGTCCCTGCTCGTTCATCCTCCCACACCCATAACACCATGCAAAATCCTCCGGGTATTCATCCTGGATGGCTTTCAACACTTTTTCTTCCATTGTGCTTCCCCCTTGTCAATCCGAATCTATAATACTTTCTTCAATTGTTGTTTGAATTCCTTTAAAAAATTTGATTTCCATTTGGGTGAATACAATGGATATATTCGTGCAACCTAGTTTTGTTCAAAACGTTCAAATGATAAGATTGATGTAAATTCTCTTAGGGGTGATGGAATGAAGTACAGACGCTTAGGCAATACAAATCTTGATATATCTGTAATTGGTATCGGAACCTGGCAGTACGGCGGTGAATGGGGAAAGGATTTCAGACAATATGAGGTCGATGCGATCCTGGATAAAGCTAATGAAAAAGGAATCAACTTCCTCGATACAGCCGAATGTTATGGGGACCATTTATCGGAAAGCCTTATTGGAGATTACCTTAGACGGGGCAATCGCGAGGACTGGATTGTGGCAACAAAATTCGGCCATCATTTCCATGGTAATTTTGAAAGGACACGTCACTGGAGTGCAAATGATGTATTGCAACAGCTCGATTCCTCACTAAAAGCTCTAAAAACAGATTACATAGACTTATATCAGGCCCATTCATGTACAGATGAAGAATTCAACAACGACGAGTTATGGACAATGCTCGATAAGCAAGTGGAAAAAGGAAAAAATCCGCAGCCTCGGGATCTCACTGCGATCGAATGAAGAAAGTTATCAAACGGATCACGCAACTGACGTAAACGCAGGTGCCATTCAGGTTGTATACAATCGCCTTGACCGGAAGCCAGAAGAACACATCTTCCCTTCAAGCCAAAATCAAAATCTCGGGGTACTAGCAAGGGTGCCCCTGGCAAGCGGATATTTGAGCGGTAAATATAAACCAGGTGCGTCCTTCAGCGCCGACGATGTTCGCTCAAAACATGACAGCGAGGAAACAGCGAGATTACTCAAACAGGTTGAAGAGATACAAAAAAACGAAGTCCCGGAAAATGTTTCAATGGCTACCTGGGCATTATCCTGGGTCTTAAAACACCCTGCAATAACTGCCGTCATTCCAGGCTGCAAGACACCAGAACAAGTGGAACTCAATGCAAAAGCAGCACAACTGGCCGAGGATCACCATCCTCAGAGTATAAAATAGATAATTTTTGCCCCGGCAATTACCGGGGCATTTAAAGTTGAACGATTAAATATCAATTATTCAATCTATAAACTAAAAATCTCTCATTTGGGTTATTTTCCGGCAGGTTCATTTCACTTACAAGTACAAACGGAGTCTGATTCTCCAAATAAAATATATAATCTTCAGATGGATAATATAGAATGAGGTCAATCTCCCTTTGATGTTTTTCAAAAGAAATCATAATGTTCATTATTACTCTCATTAGGATTTGAACCGTAAAAGGGTTAAAGAAATAGAACTTGTTTTCATTAGGAAAAATATCGTATTCCTCTGCCAACACACAATAAAAGTTGATCCTATCTCCCTTGTTTCGAAAGGACTTTAAGTAACTCTGTTTGTTTTCGAGGGCTTCCATGTAGAATGTTGCATTCATTTCAATACCCGTGACATTGGTATTAAAATGATGATTCAGATAAAAATTCAAACGCCCTTTTCCACATCCAAAATCAACTACATGATCATGACGGCTCAATTTGTATTCATTGAAAAATAACTCAAGAGCACTATAGGGAGTGGGTTCATACCGATGATAGTGCAAAGAAGTCAAGAATCCTTTTTGTTCACCAATTGTTCTGACATTCAGCAATTTATCAAATTGTGTTTCATTCATAATGATCGAACTCCATTCATTAACAGTTCGTGTAAAATCATATTCCATGCTCTTGGCTTAGTGATCGGAAATGATTTGCGAGACCATTTCTCTATGGCAGTCCCATGTAAATGCTTGTAACTCTTTCATTTCCCCACCTCTTTAGGTAAAATTACCGTGTTGTGCTTTCAGCATACATAAGATTATTTTAACTTATTCAATTCAACATAACTATTATTATGAGGGGAATCGGAGCAAGGATGTTTTCTAAAAAAATGAACAGAAATAGAGCTGTGGTGGTAGGTGGCAGCATTGCTGGCAAGCTGGCTGCAAGAGTGCTTTCTGAGTTTTTCAAGGAAGTGATAGTAATTGAAAAAGATAAGGTGCTGCCGCACTCCATAACCAATGGCTAAGGGACTCAGGTTACGGCATTCCAGCCAAAACAGAAATCAGGGTGAATTTATTTTATGCTAGCATGGCTTTTAAGGAACTCTCTCATGTATCAATGGATTGGCATAGTCTGCTCGCCTACCCTAATCCACCGGTAACTGATTGTGGAGGTATGATTTCTCCCGTTGAAGGAAATCGTTCGTTAGTTACCCTGATTGGATACGGATCGAAGGAAATTCCTAAAGATATAGACAGTTTTAAGGAATATGCAGAGAAACTTGAACAACCGAATTGTATGAAGCAATTACAAATGCAGTACCACTCTCCGGGAAAGTAAAAGTCTACCGATTTCCTGCCCTGCGCCGGTATCACTTTGAGAAAATGAAAGACAGCCCCTCTGGATTGCTGGTGATTGGATATGCTTTTTGCCGGATTGATCCTGTTTTTGCACAGGGGATGAGCCTTGCTGCAATGGAAGCCAAGGCATTAAGGGGTCTATTAATGAAGGGGTTAAACAAGAAACAGTTAGCAAATACCTATCATAAAAATGTAAGCAAGATTATCGAAATACCTTGGCTAATCGCTATATCAGAAGACTTTCGTTTTCAGACAACGACCGGAAGAAAACCAATAGGCCTTCCGATATTGCAATGGATATGTAAAAAAAGTTGTGGCGGCTTGCTCACATGAAGAAAATGTTTACTCCCAGTTCATCCAGGTCCTTCATCTAAAAGCACATCCAATCAGCCTGGCCCGTCCCAGTATTCTTGCTAAAGTACTTAAATCTTCTGATTGATCAAAAAAATCAAACCCCCAAACAGCTAATGTTCGGGGTGTTTTTATTTGTCCCAAATACGTATCATCGGCACTTCCGGCAGATACTTGAATAATTTCCCAAGCTGAAATTGTCCTTTTAAGTCATAATGTGTGTTAGGCTCTAGATAGTGGGAACTTAATTCGGGCGATCGACTTTTCTTAGTCACCCCCTTTTTGAAAGGAGTGCGGGAAATGGAGAAAATCAATGTTTTCCTGGATGATTACCGTAAACCCCCAGAAGGTTATGTTTTGGTAGAAACTATTGATGAGTGTCTATTCTTCCTAAATAATTATGATATTGATCATCTGTCACTGGATCATGATCTAACCAGCCATGTAAGAAATGGCTTAATGCTTGTCAAGATTATGATCAATAAACAACTTTATGCCAAACGGATCACGATTCACTCTGCAAATTCTACTGGCGGCAAGGCTATGTATCATTCTTTAAAACAAGCTCAACTTGACTACCTTATGCCTCAGTCTATTAATATTCATTTACGTCCTATGCCCTTACGTCCTTTTACTTCTCGAATGCTATCGATTTATAATAAATAAATTGCCCATCTGAATAATTTATCTTTAAATCACGGGAATCTGGGTAAGCTCAGGAGATGTCTCCTTCTGGCAGCAGAATTTATATACTGGGATCGAGCGCCTTTTCTACAGCCCCATGTGCATGTATTAAAGTGGTGTCAAACATTGGAATTGTTGTATCCTCCTGCTTTATCAATAGGCCGATCTCTGTACAGCCCAGAATGATTCCTTCTGCCCCTTCTGCAGCGAGGCCCTCAATAACCCTCTTAAAGGAATCCTTTGAGGAAGGCAAAATCGTTCCGAGACATAATTCATGGAAAATCGTTTTATTAATTAGGTCCCGATCCTTTTCGTCCGGGATCAGCACCTCAATATTTTCTGATTGTATTCTTGATTTGTAGAAATCCTGCTCCATCGTGTACTTGGTCCCAAGCAAGCCTACTTTTTTAATCCCGAGCTTTTTGATTTGTGCTGCAGTCTCCTCTGCTATATGAAGAATTGGCAGGCTTGTCTTCTGTGATATTTGGTCAATCACTTTATGCATCGTATTGGTGCATATCACGATAAAGTCCGCTCCTGCCTTTTCCAGTGAATAAGCCGCTTCGCCTAATATCTCCCCCGCGTCATCCCACCTGCCCTCTGTTTGGCATCTTTCGATTTCATTAAAATCAACACTGAAAAGAATAATTTTGGCAGAATGCAAACCTCCAAGCCGCCGCTTTACTTCCTCATTGAATATCCGGTAATACTCAGCTGATGATTCCCAGCTCATACCGCCGATCATTCCAATCGTTTTTATATTGATCAATCCTTTAATTTTATTTTTCCCGTTATGCTAATAGTTCCATGAACATATGAAAAAGACATTATAAATATGAAGTTTTTTAAAAGAGACAGAAATAATAAAAAGACTATAAACAAAATCCAATCAGAAAAGTTTGTTTACAGTCTAAAGGTATTTCCCTTTAATGTCTAAAATTAAAATCTGCCTTTATACCAGTCCCTGGCAGCCTCTACCTCACTTAGTGTCAATTGATGTCCGCTGCTCTCCCAATGCATTTCTATATTGGCATTGGCGGTAGACAATAGGATATTCAGTTCCTCTGACTCATGAGCGGAGCAAATTGGATCATTTTTGCCGGCAGCTAAAAACACCTCTGTACCTGACAAATTTGGCAGCTCAATCCCTCTTCTCGGCACCATAGGGTGGTGAAGGATTGCTCCTCTAAGGGCATTCTTATAATGGAAAAGCAGACTGGCAGCAATATTGGCACCATTTGAATAACCAATCGAAACAATGTTATCGCGGTCAAAATCATATTTTTCCGATGCTTCAGCCAAAAACTCATGCAACTCCTGCGTACGGAATATCAAGTCCTTTTCATCGAATATCCCCTCAGCAAGCCTCCTGAAAAAACGCGGCATCCCATTTTCTAGGATATTCCCACGAACACTCAACACAGATGCTTCCGGGTCAATCATATTCGCCAAAGGGAGCAGGTCATTTTCATTTCCACCTGTTCCGTGCAGCAATAATAAAGTTGGTTTGGATGTATTACTTCCTCTTTTATAAATATGTTTCATATCAACTCTCCTTACATTTTAATATGGCCAAAAGTCACTAAAGTGTACATTACTATATATCTAACTCGTTTACTTCAATTGGAACTAATGACTTTTCAAGCTCTGGACGATTTGTCTCATATTTTGGTGGAAGCATGAGCCTTTCACCCATCCTATCATGAGGTTCATCAATGGCAAAGCCTGGAGGGTCAGTGGCTATTTCGAATAGAATTTCGCCGTGCTCCCTGAAATAAATAGCATTGAAATAATTCCTGTCCTGGACTGGTGTTACTCTATAACCATGTACCTCTAAATGCTCTTTCCAAACAAGCTGATCTTTATCGTCAGCAGCTCTCCAGGCAATATGGTGTACTGTCC
Source organism: Bacillus sp. ISL-39 (assembly GCF_018613295.1). Classification (NCBI taxonomy): domain Bacteria; kingdom Bacillati; phylum Bacillota; class Bacilli; order Caryophanales; family Bacillaceae; genus Bacillus; species Bacillus sp. ISL-39. The sequence goes on along the minus strand of NZ_JAGGQM010000010.1, from coordinate 110,431 downwards.
CGATTCCCATCAATCCACGGACGCCCGTACTTGATTTTAAGTCAATGATATTCCCGAATTCTCCTGTGGAATTAAACCTGATGAAGTCCTCTTCTTCACTTACACGTTCAAAGCCCATTACATCTTCAAGCAATGTTGCTGTTTGCTGCGGATTGGAAGAAAAAAGTACAGCGCCTCCAAACCCCTTAATCGCTTCATTTCTTGAAACTCCGTTAAACTCCCAGGTATTCTCGTGTGCGCCATCGCGTTCTACAAGCTCCAGCTTTAGACCGTGCGGATCCTCGAATCGCAAGTATTGTTCGCCAAAACGGTCCATTTTTACCCAATCAATACCGAAGGCCGTCAACCTTTTTTCCCAAAAGCCAAAAGCTCCTGAAGGCACTATATAGGTGGTGATTCCAACCTGACCATCGCCAATTCTCCCTTTATATGAACCTGACCATGGAAAGAATGTCATGATGGTTCCTGGTGTTCCATGCTCATTTCCAAAATATAAGTGATAGGTCTCAGGGTCATCGAAATTCACTGTTTTCTTCACTAAACGCAGGCCCAGTATACTCGCATAAAAATCAACATTTTCTTGTGGATTCCCTACAATTGCTGAAATATGATGGATGCCGGCAGTCATTTTCTTCATTGTGTTGTACACCAGCCTTTCTGTTAACCGCTTATGCTGACAAAATATCTCGAATTCAAGATAATTGTATAAATTAAAAGTGCTTATGTCAAGAATCTGAGATTAAGCAAGCTTGCCATACGATACAGATTTTACTTTGGTTATCTATACGATTGAAGCAAATAATACAAAAGGGTGAAGCCTATCTGCTTGAAATAGTATCAAAAGATAAAATATAGGCGCTTACCGTAACAGCAATGACAATCAGGACAGCCGCAAGCCAAAAATTGACCTCAAAAAATAATATCGTTCCCAATATGGAAATCCACATCAGGCTAAGACTTAACACCTTATTTTTTAAGGTAATTCCGTTTTTCTCCCGAAAATCCTTTATATAACCGCCTAACCATTTATTTCTGATTAGCTTTTGGTAAAGTTCGTCTGACGCCTTTACATAACAGGCTGCACCAAGCAGGATCAACGGTGTGGTCGGCAAGAGAGGAACCACGATTCCGATCACTCCCACGATTATTGAAAGTGTCCCTATGATGATAAATATAGCCTTTACTGCGATGTTCACCGTGTATCCCCCTAGAGTTTTTTCATTAAGCATTATACAAGATGTTGTCTACTCAAACTGGCTGACAGGAATTCCAGCCTCTATATAACTTCGTATAAGCTTCCATCCAAAGTCATACGTAAATGTCTGAAAAAAGAGATTACTAGTCTCCATGCTTTTCCCGTCGAGGACCAGCCTGGCAAGGATAATTGCCATTACCTCATGCTCCCTAATCTTTATGCTGTCTATAACTGTTAGGTCCCAGCTTCCCTTATTTCCTATGACAAAATTAAAACCCTGCTCCCAGCCTCTGATCGATTCATCATACCCAAAATCAGATATTTTACCATTTGTAATTTCCCTTGCCTGGTATTCACCAGAAATCATCATCTGTAATTCTGGCAAGGAAGAATTTTTCCAAACATCTAGATATTCATCAAGAAAACGATTAAATGTCTCTTCCATTTCCATCCCCCTTTAACAACAATGACAAAATTATCCTATAATATTATGATGAAAGCAATACCTCCGATTGCAAAGAACTAAAAAAGCTGCTCCCCGGGGAACAGCAGAATTATTTAAGAGTTATGGAATGTCTAGTATAGTAATGGCTATACCTATAGAAAAATTCCACAATCGTCTCTCTTCCTTCGACGGTAATGGTGTAAATAGTTTTGGTAGACTCCGACTTTTTATCGAAGTCAATTCCATGTTCTACAGCATATTCTTCTATATACGACTCGATTTCTTTCTTCTTAATAGTATTAGGAGTTTCCGAGCGGAATTGATGCTTTTTTTGTACAAAAGCATCAATATATGAACCTATTTCATGTTTGCTTGTACTCATATTAATATGATCATTCCCTTCCAATCATTTTATCCAATAATTGGCAATAAAAAAAGTCAGAAAAGGATTAATCCACGTTAATCCTTTTCTGACTTATGGTTTGGTTCTATGCCCATCCATTGCTATCAGATTTATATATTTAGTTATTCATTATAAAATACGTTCTGGTTCCGAATAAGCAAGGTTAAGAGTTTTAACCTTTACCCTATTGAGTATGATAGCATTTTATCATCAGTAAATCAATAGTCTCCTCATTCAGGACTTTAGTATAAACAAAGTGTAACTTTTGTCTTTATCAAAATTCCAGTCAACAAAGTAATCTGTTATTTTTGCGTTTAGGTACCTTTCATATGAACTTTGATGCTGGGTAATCACTTTCTTTTCCAGCTTCCTTTTTGCAATCTTCAGCGTTTCTTGAAACCCTAATTGAATAAATTCTTTTTCCAGGCTAATTAGTATGCCGTGGCGTATGATTATCAGAGTCCGCTCATTAAGCAACTTAGAGTGGGTTTCTTCTGGGGCTTTCTGAATTTCCATGCTTAATTCTATTGTTTCTTCCTCAACCAGGTTTTTATTGTCGTATACATCGAAATTATATGGCTGGTCATTTTCAAAAATGAATAATAACATTCCTGATTTTTCGTCTAGATTCCAGTCATAGTAAAATTCTTTTATTTTATCTTGTGTATTCAATTCGATATAGGATTTGATTTCTTCTTCAAGGGTTTCCATCATCAAATCTCTTGTCTTTTGGACATATACGCTTTGGTGATTAGTTAGTAGAGTATTCTCCATCGGGGACAAAAAGTTGGTAATATAGATGGATGCGAAAGGCTTCGAGATGGTACAAAACACATTACCCGGCCCACGGCCAAAATTCTCCCTTAACATCTTCCCAATATATCCGCTGATTTCTTTTTCAAGCATTGCTATTTCCATAATATACCTCACTATGTAATTTACTCCTCTTTATCTCTTCCCTAATCCAGTACTGGCAAAACCATGAATACGTCGTACTTAATTTAGAACTAAACTGCAGATTTATGTATTAAACATTAAAGGTTTATCGTTATATTCAAAGCTGGCTTCGGGCATATTATCTTTAAGTAAGGCTCTTGTCTCAAACTTTGTTGCTGTTTGACTACAAAATAGGATTGAACTTCGTAAAGTTGACTCTTTTATGAGAAAAGAGCAGACAAACTTAATACCGACCTGCAAAATGCCTTATATTACGTTAAAATCGGCCTTAGGATTTTAATAACAATCTTTAGGTAAACAGCCTAAAGTAAAGGGGCTCAATATCTTGGATAGCACTCATAATTCCATTAAGATGACAGCTGCAGAGATTTCATACCTTTGGACAACCTATCTGTCAGATACGATGTCTATTTGCGTTTTAAGGTATTTCCTACAGCATATAGACGATTCTGAAGTAAAAGGGCTGGTAAAGCATGCACTTGATTTGTCTTATCAGCATGTGGAGATTATTAAAGAATTATTTGTTCATGAGCGAATAGCGGTTCCTTATGGTTTTACTGATCAGGATGTAAATCTTAAAGCTGAGAGATTGTTTTCTGATATTCTTTACTTAAAATACATAAAAAACATGGCTGGCGGCGGTTTATCTGGTTACAGCAGGATGCTGCCAAATATATATCAAAAGACATAAAAAGCTTTTACTCAAGGCATTAACCTCCTCAATGGAGCTGGAAAATAAGGCTACATTGATCCTTCTGGACAAGGGACTGGCTACACGTCCTCCCTTCAATCCTTATCCGGATAAGGTGGAATTCATCCAAAAACAATCCTTTTTCCTTGAGAGTCTGGGCCGCAGAGGAGCATTATCTGGCACAGAAGTAACTCATCTTCACTTTAATATTGAAACGGATCAATTAGGAGCCGCACTGTCAACAGGTTTCATTCAGACAGCCCAAAACAAGCAAGCACGTAATTATTTTATTAGAGGAAAGGAAATAGCTCTAAAACACACTAAGGTCTTTAGGGATTATTTAGAAAAGCATTCCCTTCCGGCGCCTGGCGGAATTGAACCAGAAGTCACAGAATCAACTGTACCAGTTTTCTCAGATAAATTAATGATGTTTCATTTCAGCGTAATGATTTATGCTGGTATAGGCAATTATGGCGTTGCCATTTCAGAGAGTCAAAGAAGCGACCTTGTGATTGATTATTCGCGATTGAACGCAGAGATCCTTAAATATTCCGAAGACGGGATCAATATCTTGGTTGCTAATGAATGGCTTGAACAACCGCCTTTATCAATTGACAGACAAAATTTTTCAAAAAACTAATTGCAAAAAAAAACACCCAATGGATGTTTTTTCTATATATGCATTGAATAACTTATCCAATTCTTTACGTTAATAAAGCTCTGAATCTATAGGCCATAAATAGCTCTTAAGTGGCAGGGATCTTTCTGTATTAAAGTGGATTCCTTCAGATTCCAGCAACAGTTTCTGTGTAATGAACATTTCTTCATCCCGGAAGCCAATTTCGCCTTTTGAATTAATTACCCTATGCCACGGAAGACCATGTTTTTCTGACATCGAATGGAGTATTCGGACAACTTGTCTTGCGGATCTTGGGCTTCCAGCCGCTTTTGCTATTTGCCCATATGTCATAACTTTCCCATTTGGGATTGCCTGAATGATTCTTATAACGTTATTAGTAAAGCTGGTCATTATTCCACTTCCTTTTCTACAAAGGCTGTTTTCGTAAAGATTGTTTAACGTGATCAAAAGCCATTTTGCAGGTCGGTATTAAGTATGCAAGCTCTTTTCTCATAATTAGCTTTAATTTTGTGAAGAAACATAGGTTTTTCAATCCAATTTAGTATTCAATAGCAACAAAGTTTGAGAAATGAGCCTCTTCAAAACAAATATATCATAAAAATCCCTAACCTTAAGCCAGGGATTTTTATTTTTATCATATAGAAGAATAAGATTTAAATTTTTTTATGATTGCCCAGCAAATTAGTCCTATTAACCAGTAAATCGGAAATGAATAAATGTGTTTCCAGGTAATTTCTTTATAAATCCCCAGGTACACCATGAAAGGTTCTGCAACAAAAGCCAGGAAAAGGGATAACACACCTGTAGCGAAAAAAAACTTTTTAAATGACATACTGAATTTTTGATAGACCATCATAAAAGGGATTATCACGACCCCCACATCATATGGATATAGCTGCGGATTTAAATACGGAGTGAGCCTGACCGGATATGTCCATACCATAGCGTTGCTTCCGATTGAATCCAGGAAGATGGCTGTAACACCATAGAATAAGCCGTAGGCTGTATTTTCAATCAGACTCGTTTTATCAACTTGTACCCACCAGACAATTGCCGGGACGATGGAAAGAACCACCAAAAACCACCATTTATAGGTTAGGAAATTATTTTCATACCAGTACGTCCTTAATACTTTATGAAATTTCTCCTCAGCATCCAATAGTTCCTGGAGCGAGATAGAGCTTATAATCATATAATCATTCAATTGGTATCCAATTGCGCAAAAAACTAATGAAAGCATAAAATCACACCCTTTGTATATAGAGTGTGATTTTTGCTCTTTAATATGTAGATTTCAACTAATTTTGATGCTTTATTTCTTTATATAACTCGATAAACTGATCAGGCTTTGTATTCGTAAAATAGGAATACACTCCTCTTGTTGTATGCAGATAAAGAAACCCTTTCATCCCTGACATTTTCTTGAATGTAATATCTAAAATGTCATGTAGATGAAAAATGTCAGAAGCAGTGGTGATCCTGTCATGATACATCCGTATGAATTGTTCGTTTTCAATATAAACTTGCTCATTATCCTCAATTCTGCGATCCACTTTTAAGTATCTATGTGAACAGAGCATTCACAGCTTCCTCCCTTCTGATCATTTTTCTTCCTTTTTTTATTTTACTCATGTTGTTTAACAATACCAAATATATTTAACAATAATAACAGGTGTTTCATATTGAGGAGGATATTTTTGAAGTGCATCGGTGAACTTTTAGATCAGGAGAAGTACTCGGTCAATGGGAGAATTGCGATTATCGAAAATAAGGAAGCCGTATTAAATGTGTTTGGATTCAGGAGTGCCAAATGGCTTGATTTATGGGATATCGACTCACGGATTCTGACACTTTTTTATAAATCATTTGAAGCTGATTTCGATTGGTTCATCGTGGTATATGACTATCCAAATTTCTGTGCAGACAAAGATATAAAAGAAGCGATTATCTGGCATGAACTGGGTCATATTGATTTCCCGGTTCTTGAGCAGCAGCTTAATATAGAAAATGAAATACAATGTGATGGTCTAGCTATCAAAAATGGGCACCAGGAAGGCATCCGAAAAATACTGAATCTTACCATGAAGATGGCTAAAACACTTAACCATGAAATTTTAACTCATATTACGTTCGAACGGCAACTGAAACTGCCTGGCTGAAAAATGATCTTAAGACTTGAAGAATTTTAATTTACGATTTCACGCTTTAAATTCCCTTCATCTTATTAAAAAACCTGATTTTAGCAGGAGACAAGCTCCTGGCTCGACCTTCTAAAATGGTTCCACAAAATAAAGATAAAGAAGTCCCAAAAAATCACTTTTGGGACTTCTTCTTTACATCAACCAGTATTCCTTAGTCCAGCAGCAACGCCGCTGATTGTTAATAAAACCTGAGTCAATAATTCATCATCCGGATTCTCATCCTTGCGAAGCTCTTTAATCAATTCCACCTGAATGAAGTTTAGGGGATCGACATATGGATTTCGTCTATGGACTGAATCTTTGATATTTGGTGTATGGTCAAGAAGTTCCTCATCCTCTGTAATCTGCAGAAGGATGTTCTTGGTTCGTTCATATTCCTCCAGAATATTGCCAAAGATACGGTCAGCAATTGCTTTATCTTCCACAAGTGAAGTGTATTCCTGTGCAGTAGTTATATCCGCTTTCATTAAAGCCATTTGAAGATTATCAACCGTACTTCGGAAAAATGGCCATTCTTCATACATTTCCTGTAAGACTTTCAAATTCTCTGGATTTTTCTGTACGAAGCTCTGCAAGCCTGTTCCAGCCGCATACCAGGCCGGGAAAAGCTGTCTGCTTTGTGTCCAGGCGAATACCCAAGGAATCGCACGAAGATTTTCGAACTTGGCACTGTTTTTACGGCTCATCGGACGTGAACCGATATTCAATTCAGCAAGCTCTTTCAATGGTGTAGCCTGATTGAAATAGGAGATGAAATCAGGATCCTCGAACACTAACGCCTGATATTTCCTTAAAGAAACGGCAGAAATCTGCTCGATGGCATCTACCCATCTTTGGTCACGCAGGTGGCCTTGCTCTGATTCTTTCAATACATTGGCTGCTGCCTTCATCATAGTTGAGGTTGCCTGTTCGAGACTTCTATAGGCAATATCCTTCAACAGATAACGAGAAGATAAGACTTCACCTTGCTCGGTAATTTTGACTCCCTGTCCAAGTGTCTCGACAGGCTGGGAAAGCAGGCTCTTGTTCAATGGACCGCCTCCACGGCCGAGAGAACCCCCTCTGCCATGGAAGAACTTAAGGCCGATTTGATATTTCTTCGCCATTTCATTGATCTCCAGCTGGGCTTTGTAAAGCTTCCAGTTGGCTGTCAATGTTCCCCCATCCTTGCTTCCATCTGAGTACCCAAGCATGATTTCCTGCTCGTCGCCCATTTTTTCCAAATGGTTGCGGTAAATTGGCAGTTTGAATAAGGTTTCCATGATTTTAGGGCCAGCTGTCAAATCATCGATTGTTTCGAGTAATGGAGCGACGTTCAGATCGGTCTCGAATGTACCATCGGCATGGAGTCTGTATATACCGGCCTCCTTTGCAAGGACTAGCACTTCTAGCAGGTCGCTCGCTGATTGAGTCATACTCACTAGATAAACGGAGATTGAACGTTTCCCGAATTCATTGTGCGCACGCTTGATCATCTCAAAAACTTGAAGCATTTCCTGCGTCTCTTTTGAATAATCCTCATGAAGGAGGAGCAATGAACGTGGATCTTCAAGAATTTTGACAAGTAATTCCTGTTTTTCATCTTCAGTAAGTGATGGGTAATGCTGAGCGATTCCGACCTTTTTCAGTATTTCTGCGATTGCTGCTTCATGTTCACCGCTGTGGTTTCGGATATCCAGTGTAGCAAGATGGAATCCGAACAGCTGTACTTGCCGAATCAGCTTTTGCAAAGTTTTAAGCTCATGGTGCACTGGATGGTGCTGATAGATGCTTCGTTTGATCACAAGAAGATCCTCAAGCATTTCCTCTGATGATTTATAGCCGATATCTGATTTTCCAGCTTCCTTAAGCCTTTGAATGATAACAGCAAATTTACGGCGATAGACCTCGCCCTCAATATTCCACTTTTGATCATTTGTTAAATATTTTCCCTCATCTTTAATGACAGATGCCATTAGCTCATCACTGACAGCTGCTCTTGTTGTTGAATGGCTGAAGCGCTTCATCAAATCAACCAGAACAGCTTTATATTTTTTAAGCACCAGGCGTCTCTGTCTTTGCAATGTCTCCCACGTAATATCCGGAGTCACATTTGGGTTTCCATCCCTGTCGCCGCCGATCCATGATCCAAAACGGAGGAAGTGAGGTACTTTCCATTCATGTTCTGGATAATGATCCTTAAGGCTGGTTTCTACTTCCTGATGGATTTCAGGCAGCACATCGAATAGGGTCTGGTCAAAATAATAAAGTCCGTTCCTGACTTCATCAATTACAGTAGGTTTGCGGTCTCTTAATTCATCAGTCTGCCACAGGACAGAAACCTCATTGAACAGGCTTTCCTCAATCCTTTCACGCTCTTTCCGGGATAGGATAGGATTGTCCAGACTTTTAAGGATATCTGCAATCCTTTTTTGGATTTCCAAGATTGAACGCTTGGTGGCTTCCGTAGGATGGGCTGTAATAATCAATTCTAAAGAAATGGTATTTAGTACATTTTGGATGATATCAGAGGATATATAATTGTCTTTCAATGAAAGGATGGCTGCTTCGATAGAGCCTGGCTGTGCGCTGATTTCAGACTTAAGCAGATAGTCGCGGCGCCTGCGGATCCGATGATTTTGTTCTGCTGCGTTGATTAAATGAAAATATACTGAAAAAGCTCTGATAACATTTTTTCTCATTGGAACGGACAAACCTGCGATCTCCTCTTTTAAAGCAGGATATGTATCGCGATCATGTTCATTTCTGAGCGTTTTGCACATCGCACGTATTTTTTCTACTTTTTCAAATAACTCCACTCCGCCATGATATACGAGAATATCTCCAAGGATGTTTCCAAGCATCTTCACATCCCTGCGTAATGGCATACTGCTGTCATTCACTTCAATTCCTGATGTCATTTTGTCACCTTCCTATTACTTGTAAGAATATTTTAAATATTAATATATCATAAAAGTACCTAGAATGTGAAATAATAAGCATATTAAATGGTATTATCCGTTTTTTTCTTTTTGGTTAAGGCTGTTTTCGTAAAGTTTGTTGTTAAAATCCTAAAGTCGATTTTAACGTGTTATAAACTTCATTCGCAGGTCGGTATTAAGTTTGCCTGCTCTTTTCTCACAAAAGAGTCTACTTTGCGAAGAAAAATAGGTCATTCAATCCTATTTTGCAGCCAATTGCTACAATGTTTGAGAAAAGACCCTTGGTAAATAACTAATTATAAGTGTAAGTATTCCTTACTTCTTTTTCCACCTAAACGCTCCAGAAATATACTCTTATTTAAAAAACGCTTCCCAAAAGGGGAGCCTTTTTCATTTCATGACTCCTTTGGTTGGCTTGAATAGTCTTTACTTTACTTTCAATGCTTCACTCTCTTGTTTTACCCGTTATACAAAAAATGGGTCACTTACCCAGGTTCAAATGCCCTCATTGTAATAAAAGATAGTTTTTAAAATAAAACATCCTTAGTCGCTTGGCTTTACAGCTATGGCTGTAAAAGGGCTCCCGCTTACTTTTAATCCCCGCGACTGTCCATTCTTTTTTCATTTTCAAGCATATACATATAAAAAACTCTTTTAGTCAGCCATATCTTTTTTGTTGATATGTCCATGGAGTAAAAGGATGTGAAAAAAATGATTATTCTTATTAGTGATCTCCACTTGATGGATGGGACTGCGGGAAGGCATCAGCTTGATGCGGAGGTCTTCATGGATACCTTTGTTGAGCTCGCCCGGCAAGCAACGGCAGCTGTAAAGCATTTAAATGAAAAGGATCAAGATATTAAAATTGTTCTTTTAGGAGATATTTTTGATGTGATCAGGACAGAAAGGTGGTTCCTGGAAAAAAGCAAAAATAAAATAGTTGAAGTTCCTTTGTCAGACCGGCCTTGGGGAGGTCCTGAGGATGAAAAAACAGAGATAATAGCTGTTGATATTCTTAAAAATATTATGAAAACAAATAGAGAAATAGTATCCATTCTATCTGGACGGGCTTGGCAAAGTATGGGCTTTCCAAAAAAGCCTGATATCGTCTATATACCAGGAAATCATGATCGATTATGTAATGTGTATCCATCAATGAGGAGACTGGTGATTGATGAACTCGATCTGCAAGATTTGTCGTATATAGATAAATTCCCAAACTACTATCTAAACGAACAGCATGGAATTTTAGCACGTCATGGCCATGAATGGGACCCATTCAATTTTGAAGGTGACCATCAAAATCCACAGAGTTACATGGCAATCCCAATAGGTGATGTAATTGCTTCAGAGATTGCCTCAAAACTTCCTGTCCTTGTTGGTACGAAACTGAAAGATATTAACCTTCCAGAAGAAGATATCAATCAAATTTGTGATAATTTCAGGAACCTATTCGACGTCCGTCCAATGTCAGCTATCATTCCTTGGCTATCTTTCCAAGTCAAGCGGTATGAACAATATGGCAGACTCGTTCAGGATGCAATCAACTCAGCTTTTAGACAAGTTGGAGATGAATTTATGGAAATTCCATTTGTTAAAGGCTGGATAAAGGAACATGATCGCTTCTGGCATCCCCTGGATAACGGTGATAAGGTACAGCTGTTGGGAACCCTATTGAGAACATTTGATATAACCAATTCAGAATGGAAGCTCAAGCTAGTTGACAAATTTAATATAATCAAAGAACTTTGGACAGATGATAAATATTTAAAGGGAGCAAAAAAAGATTTTGAAGCCCTTCCTAAAACATTCCAATACGTACTATATGGCCACACGCACAACCCGTTTAAAGGTACTGTAGAAATTATTAAAGAAAAAAATAAATCAAAACAAAAAGAAAGGGTTTATTTAAATACAGGTACTTGGAGACCAAGATATCATCATTCCATAAAGGAAAATGGTTTTTCAAAGTGGAATAACCTTACCTATACAATTATATATAAACCTGGGGAGATGTTTGCCGGCATACCTGTAAAACATCCCGTATTTGAACATTGGACAGGTACAATAAATAACTGAATATAGTTATAAACTATACAAGATAATATAAAACGAAGCATACTCAAAAGACCAAATATGGTCTATTTTTTAAGTGCTTTTCTTGGAAAAGGTGGAAGACTCCTTCTTATTAAGTTCATTAGGGTTATCTCTTCACACCTCTGGATGGATAAGTTACAGTTTATTTATCGGAATTACTTGAGCATTGCATGCTCTTTCGTAAAATTCGATTGGGCCAGCCTGGTCAATTATCACTTCCTTAAAACCTATAAGCCTCATCTCATCAAGGCAGGAATGGAGAAGCGCTTCCCCTATCCCTTCGGACCTTCTGCTAAGAGCAACTCCCATCGGTCCAAAATATCCATTCGTTTTATAAGCGGCAAATCCGACAATTTTGTCCGATGAATCCGTTGCAATAAAAATTGCAGGCTGGGTGTGGGAAAGGGCGGTTTTAATTGATTGAACCCATTTTCCGGAGAATTCATCTTCTATAAATCGAAGTAAGTTTTTTCCATCATCATTAGTCACTTTCCTGATATTCTGATAAAGTAATGAACGCATGGTATAGCCGGATAGCGTCATCCGCATATCTCGTGATACCACTGCTATACTTAACAGAGCTTGCTGTTGTTCCTCCGTCAGCAGCCCGGATGCATGGCCTGCAGCCATTAAAGACTTAAGTACATGACCTTCATTTAAATAAACTTGATTATAAGAATTCATATAACCAATGGATACCTCCATCACCTGCTTCGTTTCCGCACTCACAGGAAAATGAAAAGGTTCATAGGATACTCCCTTAACATCTTGAGGTTTAGCGGCACTCCTTATAGAATCAATACCAATCCCGCTTTTATCTTTAGATTCTTTAACAGGAAATGAACCGTCATCCAAACAACCGATCAACAAATGAACTGGCAGCAAACATTTACTTCTCGTCCTTGCACATTCCTGTTCAGCAATCCATAAAGCCCTGGCCATTTGTTTTGTAAGCTTCACATTCTTTAAGTCCATAGACTTCCCTCTTCCTTGATCATTCATTATATGAATGTTACCAAAAAACATTTAGGTTACTGATAATTTTGCCGCAGAATTCATTCTTTCCTTCTACCATCAGGCACTTACTCTTAGCTTCTCATCTTTTCTCCTGAAAGTCGTATAGCTGTGAAGAGCCATTCCGAGCATAACGAGGATGATTCCGACCCAGGATAATGGAGTTGGCAGCGGCAGTGATAAGATTAAAAATTCTCCTGCCAGGGCAAAAAGCACCTCCATTGCCTGGGTTGCTTCTACGGCAGCGAGTTTCTGCATATTGCCCCTCACTAAATCTGTTGCCTTAAAAAATAAAACAGTCGCTATTACGCCAGAGGTGATGGCTACTAAAAGGGACTGTAAGCTTTGGTTCATTGTAGGAGGACCCTCCGTCAAAAGACCATATAAAGCTAAGAGCAGCCAAAAAGGCAGACTGGCCAGAGTCATTCCCAAGACACGCTGATACGCATCAAGACTGCCGTTGGTAACTTCCATCATTTTTCTATTTCCCAATGGATAAGCGAAAGAAGCGATTAATACTGGGATCACTCCAAGTAAAACCATTTCGATCGGAATTTGCCTGGCGTGTTCAAATTGCATAAGCAGTATCCCTGCTAGGATGATTACGGACATCCCGAGCCCCTTAAAAGGAATTTTAGCCCTGACAGAAACTAAACCTTGGTTGGTCATTGTTGCTTCATAAAACAATGGACTGAGCAAAGCACCCGATATGATTGTGATTTGCCATGTACCAGCAATCAGCCAGCCAGGAGAAAAGGCTGCGGCATATGTAAGCGGCGCATAGAACAAGACAAAGCCAACGAAACTCCAAATAAACCATGGATACGGGTTTTGTTTGATATTCTTGATTAATGGCTTCAAATTCTTCCTTGCTGCCACTATGGCCACTAGAAATGGAACCATGAAAATGTATCTAAGTGAGGCACTCCATATCCAGCTTCCCCCTGATAATTCCATAGATTGATTCAGGACAAAGGTGAACGCAAAAAAGAAGGCTGCTAAAACTCCTAATAAAATAGGTCCCATTAACTCTATCCCCCCTTTGAATTAGGCTCTATTTGTAACTTTATTTAAACAATATACCATATGCAGAGTATAGTTTTCACCAAGTTTTCCCATAAAAAAACACCTGGCATGCCAGGTGTCCGAACTTTATTGTTCTACTGTATTTCATTTGGTTTTTCATAAGTTACATATGTTCCTGCAATGAAATCATGGATCGCTCTTTTATCCTGACGGATTCCTACCATGAACGCACTGACGATAACACCAAGCCCCAATGTTAGTACATAAACGAGACCTGCCACAATTGTACGCATTAGCATCGTACCAAATCCAAGTTTCTCTCCATTGACCTTTGCGATTCTTACACCGACAATTTTCTTGCCTACTGTATATCCTGACCACACTACAGGAACAAGCAAAGTGTATAGCAAGTTCAGTGAGGAAGTAAAAGCATTTTCTTCCGCACTTCCTGTTACTAAGTAGCTAATGATCGAGAGCGGGACACCGATAATTAATCCATCTAAAATGGCTGCACCCAGTCTTACCCAAAAACCTGCAGGTCTGTTCATTGATTTACCTCCTAGTTGCACAATTATTTATTTTGGCTGTTTTCGTAACGATTTTTGTTAAAATCCTAAAGCCGATTTTAACGTGATAAAAAGCCATTTTGTAGTTCGGTATTAAGTGTGCAGCTCTTTTCTCATTAAGCTTTAATTTTGTGAAGAAACATAGGTCATCCAATCCTATTTTGTAGTCAATAGCAACAAAGTATGAGAAAAGAGCCTTTATTTTAATAAATCTGCGATTTCCTGCTCACCTGATTGCAAAGCGTGCATCCTCGCAGTCATACCCGAATAATCTGTTAGCCCGATCTCTGCACCTAGCTCTATCAGTAGTTTTACTTTGTCGGTTTCACCACTGAATATTGCGTAAGTCATTGCTGTATAACCCGAGCCCATTTCTTGATAGTTTGGATCTCCGCCCGCATCATACAGTATGTCGATCATTGAGACATTCCCTCTTTCAGCAGCAGTCATGAAAGGGGTCATGCCATAATCGGATTCGTAATTCGGATCGGCCTTTAAGTCCAACAGCAATTGAACCATCTCGACATTATCATCCATAACAGCCCAATCCAATGATGTGTACCCATTATAGTCTATTTGATGGATATCTTCCCCATTTTCTATCAAACTTTCAACCTTCTTCGGATTTCCATTGATAACAGCTTCTATTAAGGGAGGAACTTCTATAGCTTCATCATTTTCTGAAGAGAAAGTCGTATTCACCTTATTATAGAGGATGAGTCCACCAACCATGGCCAAACCAGTAAGCATAAATGAAGCAGCCACAAAAGCTATAAGCGCTTTTGAGTTTTTGGAAGGAACAATGACTGAATCTTTTCCACCAAAAAAGAGGCTGATTTCATTCATTCTTTTTGGAAGCGGTGGGTGCGTTGATAGGATCTCTGCAAGCCAGACCACCAATCCTTTTTCCTTATTGATTTGGTCAAGGTATTCAGTTTTGTTCACCCTTCTAAATAAAACTTTTCCGATGGCCAGCATGGTAAGCCCGTTTTTCGCAGCAGCAGGGTTTCCTATATAGAAAGCTGCATAGCGGTCACAAGTATACTCACAGGCACGCAAATACATTTCTGCAATTCCTGGTATCCACATGGATGGAAGGATAAACATCAATTTGCCTAGGTGATTCCGTTTTATATGGGCCAGTTCATGGGCAAGGACAAATTGAAGCTCTTCCTCAGCATTTTGTTCAATAAGTTCGAAAATCTCGGAGTAAACTACGACCATATTCCTGCCGAAAAAGCGCGTCGCAAAAGCGTTCATTATTCCGCCAGACTGCAGAACGTATATATCAGGGGTGCGTTTTATTCCCATTTTGATACACAGTTCTTCGACGGTTGAATGAATAAGCGGAAACTGATTTCCGCCTATTTTCACTGCATTGAGCCGTATCTGGCCAATCATCAAAGCATGAAGTACTAATGACATTATCAAGAATGCTGCAATTATCAATATCCCTGCAATGGATAAAGCAAACAGAATGTAAGAAGCAATACTTATACTTAATACAATCCAGAAATATTTATTCTCATTTTTATGTACCAGTTTTTTCTCGTTGAAGGTTCCCTCTGTCATTCCCGCTATCTCCTTAATCACAATTAAATAGATTATAGGAGATTTTTATTAATTGGAATAGATGTTTTTTATAGGAATATAACCCTTAATTTACCTGTTTTTCAAAGGGTCCTTTACAACAGACGGCCTTATTTGTCTTTAAAAAAGATGTTCCATTTTAAAATACTTTTTTTGCTGTTAGTTTCAGTATCTGCCTTTCTATTTTGATATTGGTCAATCAGTTCACTCAGTCGGTCAAGCTGAAATGCATAATCATAAATCGCAGAACCAATGATTGTGAGTCGAAGTCGATCATTCCGTTCGATGGACCTATCCTCGATGATAGTTTCAAGGAATAACCCGCTATTATTAAGAATATTGTCCCTATCAATTCCCCGGATTTTCCCCGAATATTTTAGGAGAATCATCTCATGGTATTGGATCAGTTGTTCGAATTGAGCATCAAATTCGTCTGTCTCATGCGGTTCAGGACGGCTTTGAAAAAAATGGTCCTCGACGATATCCAAAAGTCTCAAACCTTGATGAAGGCAGGCAAGCATTTGCTTGAACACTACCAGTTCCCTCACTTCAAGAGGTTTCACCTTTGATATTTTTTCTCTTTCCTCATCGAGTATTTTATAGAGATCTTCAAGCTTGGCTATGTCCTTTCTCAGCTGGCTCCATTGACCCTGAAAAGTTTTCTCTGTCAGTTCATTGGATATGGCTGTCCTGATCAGCAAGGACATGGTTCTAAAGCTATTATCCATTTTTTCGGTAAAATTCTTGTTGAAATTTGGAGGTGAGACGATTAGATTAACAAGGAAAGCAGACCCCATCCCAACAAGGACAATGACAAATTTGTTTGCTGCTGTTAAAATTCCGTTGAATTCATGTGAACTCATCATGATTAAAACAGTGATTAGTGTTAAGGATATTGAACTTTCCATTTTGAGCTTTAAGCTTATGATAATGACAATAACTGTAACTAACCCTATGACAATCGGGTTGTTTCCGAATAGATATATTGCTGCGATTGCTATGATCGCACCAAGCGTATTTGCCTGGAACTGCTCCAATACTTGTTTCCATGATCGATAAATCGATGGCTGAATCGTAAAGGTTGCTGCGATTGCAGCAAAGACCGGAGGCTCCAATCCAATCCATTTTGTTATGTATAAAGCGAGTGCAACGGCCACTCCTGTTTTTAAAACTCTTGGACCTAAAGTTATCATTTAAATCACTCACTCCCTAATGAGAACGCTTATATTTTAACATACCTTCCTTGTTGGAATAAAACATATATCAATTATACTTTTGATGAATCAAAGATTGGTTTTTTTAGAAGACAAAAAGATTAGCATTTCCTCAAGCGGGAAATAATATTCAAGCAGCTTTTTTAAAAAAGGTGGGGATAAGATGGTAATGCTGGATAAAAATCATGACCCGAGAATAAATGCTGAACTGATTGGACAATTATCAGGAAAAACTTTAAAAATACAGGAACTGGTTGAGGAGACAAACGAATTATTCGAAGAAGCAAGTGAGCATTACAAACCTTTAAAAATGAAAACAAATTCAGGTATTTCTTCTTTTTTCAGTAATTTCACTGCTAGTTTACGCAGAGTCATCCAGACAAAATCTGCTTTCGATAACGCTTTATCCTATGAAACCGTTGTTGATAAAAACGGCAATGTCTTTCCTGAATGGATGGAAAGATTGAATGAGCAGTATCAAACTTTACTCAAGGAAATTGATCGCGAGGTCAATATGGAGGATTTTGGTGCGCTTGGGGATGGAAAAACGGATTGTACAGAAGCTTTCAGAATGGCTCTTGGCAAAGGGCGGGTAAAAATATATATACCTGAAGGTGTTTATATCGTCAGAGAGATGAAACTCCCCTCCTTCACCTATCTGGTCGGTGCCGGAAAAGGAAAAACGGTTATCAAACTGCATGATTCCGCACCAAAAAGCAGAAGACTCATAACAAATAGAAACCACCGCACTGGGAATCGAAATTTATATGTGAAAGGATTGACTCTGGATTGGAATGTTGAACGTTTGGGGAAGGTCGAAAAAACCAGTACTTGGGGTAACCATTCCAGCTGTCTGCTTTATGCCAATGTAAAATATGGCTGGGTAAAGGATGTAGAAGGCGTTAACCCTGGACTTCACTGTTTTGATGTTTCTTCTCCTCAATATAATTATTATGGTGATGGTTATCGAGCCCGTGGAGGAAGTGAGTTTATCTGGCTCGATAACCTCAATGGCCATGGTTTCGGTGATGACGGAATTACAACTCACCATAGTGATAATATCTTCATTTCAAATTGCCATATGAGTGATCCAAGTGGCAAAACTCATAAAAAAGGATTTTCAAATTCAAACGGAATCGAGATAGATGATGGTTCGCGAAATGTCTGGCTATTGAACAACTCCTCCGCAAGATGCTTTGGCGGAATTGAAATCAAAGCCCACCATACGTCTTCTGCAGCCAATAATGTCGTCATCATAGGCCATCTCTCTGTAAATGACAATCGATCTTATAATTTCAGGCATATAGGCCACCACAAGGAAAATGATCCTGAATCAAAAACTGCTATCAACATACGAGCAGCAAATATCATATCATATAAACCGATTCATACTGGGTTATATGCAAACTCTTCACCAAGAGCAATGGTAGTGTCAGCTTATAAAAATGTGGCTGTGAACCAATTTACTGCTATTGGGGATCCTTCCTATGACTATGGTGGTGAACCTGCAATTGCCATTCAGTATCGTTCAAGAAATGTGGTTTTAAAAAATGTGGCAATAAGCGGCTTTTCAAATGCAGGCAGCGATATAAAGGTATTTGGAGGCAGCAACCACGCTGATAATGTTAGAATTCGAAATGTCCTTTCTAGACATTCGGCACCCAAAGCCATTCAAATAGGGAAAGGTGTCTCCATGGCTATAGTTGAAAAGGTCTTCGCTGAAGCTGTCAATGGACAGACTGTAGTGGAACTTGCAGAAAATCAAAATAAAGCCCTGGTAAAGGAAATTGACTCAAAAGGATTCAAAGAGGTAATTTGGGGAGGTTCTCCCAGAAATCAGACAACCGTTTAAATTATATGGCAAAAGGAAGCAGTTCAATCTGCTTCCTTGATTTATGAGAGCACCCATTTTTCAATTGCCTGTGCAACTCCGCTATTCTGATTAGTACCTGTTATATCATCCGCAGCTTCCTTTACTGTTTCCTGGGCATTGCCCATCGCGATTCCAAGACCCGCTTCAGTAATCATGGCAATGTCATTCAGACTATCTCCCACCGCCATTACATTGCCCATTGATATTCCCAATAGTTCGCAAACCTTCTGCAACCCCACAGCCTTATTGATGCCTAGGGCATTGACTTCGATATTTTTGAGGCTTGAATTGCTAATTTCGAATAAACCTTTATCTTGTAATTCTTTGAGTACACTTTCTCTTATTTCATCTTCTTCTATATGGAAGCCAAATTTAATCCATTCTTGGGAAAATATGTCCTCTGGCATATTATTCCTCCAGACGTTTTCACTGCTTGTCGCCCAAAACCCCGTCTTATGCTTTTGGGACAGTTCAAACATCCATTGGATATGCTCGGTATCCACCTTACTTCTTTGTACCAGTTCCCCATTCGGCCCCCATATCTCTCCGCCGTTAACCGTCACGAGATAAGAAGACAGTTTAAGGGATAATAAGTAATCCCTTGCTGTTTTGAGACTGCGGCCAGTACTGAGTACAACACGCACCCCTCTATTTTCGGCTTCTTTAATCGCTCGTCTATTATTCTCTGTAACCTCATGCCTGTCATCTAGAAGTGTTCCATCCATATCCAGTGCAATCAGTTTGATATCAGGCTTTTTATTAATCAAGATGAACCTCCTTTAGTTGCTTTTATCTTTTTTATTGAGACTATCAATGGCCTGCTTTACTGTAGCGAAGGTTTTGATGTTTGAAAAATCTACTCCACCCTCCACCGCAGCCTGCGCAAGCTCTGGTCTCATTCCAGTAGCAATTGAACTTACACCCAACAGCCGTAAAACATTGTGGATATCAAAAATGTGCTTGGCAATCGTTGCATCAATTGTAACGATTCCTGAAAAATCAATTATTAAAGACTGTACTTTTTGGTTTGCAACCAAAGGTATTGCCCTTTCCAATATCAATCTGGCACGGTCATGATCCAGTTTTCCTACTAAAGGGAGTACCGCTACGTTTTCTTGTACTGGTACGACTGGAGTGGATAGGATATCCACTTCAGCCTGGACTTCTTTCATCAATTTTGAGGTTTGCCTTTCAAATGCAAATACGGTTTCATTTATGCTAATATCAAGCATACTGTTCACTCTTTTATTGATCCAAATTAAATCTTCCATGTTAACGCCATGCCTCAGACTAATTTCCGCCATTTTATCGATAAAAACAACCCTCGTAGGAGGATACCTAAAAAGGATGTCAGAAATCCTGCCTCCTTTGGCTGCTTCCCGTTCTCCATTTTGTTTGCTCCATTCAAGAAGTCTCTTAGAAGTTGTTTCATCTTTATTCTTGATAGAGTCACCAAGAAAACTAAGATACTCCGTATATACTATGATTGCCTGGTCAACTTCCTGCTTTGGTATCTCCACACCAATCAGTTCAATTATGGAATTAACCATTTCCTTTGCGATGAATTCGGAATTTTGCTGAAGTTCATTTGCTACTGCTGAAGTTGGATTCACAAAGGTCACTTCCTTTTTCACTTAAGTTATTTCGTAATTATTGCGGATTTTACAAAAAAGATTATGAGTAATCCTGTATTAGCTGTTCAAAAATCCCTGGATAAGCTCGGTTGCAAGGAAATCTTTGTTTGGCACAGCAATTCGGCAATGGCCTATTTATTAATATTAGGATACATCTTTAACATAAATTAATCTTCTTTAAACCTGTTAAAACCTTCTTTAGTTATAAAAATGATCTTGTTGACCTAGGTATATAATACTCCTGGTGTATATGGAATCCAAACCAATGAGTGTTTCGTTCCATAACTCAATATTCCTTGGATATTCTCGTCAGTTCAAAAAACTCTTTCTCTGGTTTCATCCATTTCGTTCCTTTATCAGAAACGAAATAAATCCCTTCTTCCAAATCGTAGTATACTTCAACTGTTAAGCCGCCAAAATCAATTACGCTTTTCCCGGTATAATAAACCTGTTTTCGGTCTGCTTCCAAAGCTCCATTTATCATACTGATTACCTGTGGAATTGCTTGCTTATCCTTCATTTTGTAGCACTCGTCGCTACGGTCCGGCTGTTCGTTAATACAAATTTCTGAAACCTCCGCCTCGATCCATCTGTCAGAATTCAGTCCTTCTCTTTTATCAAAAATGACTTCTGTTTGATTAAGGTTCTTATAATAGGCCGCACTTATTGATAGTACCCAGGTTGTGTTATCTTTTTCCCAAAAAGAAGTAAATCCCGCTCCATCTTCTGTGTTAGTTTTGGAGGATTGTGACATAGTTAATCTCCATCCATTGTTTGGGAGTTCCTTCTCGTAAAACTGCTTGATTTCTTCCCACTGATCCCCTTCGGCTCTATAAATCGGACTGGCTGGCTTCAATTCACTATAAAGTGGAATATCTTCTGTCCGCTCTGGTATTATTGCAAGCCCGTCATATTTCTCTTCCTGTTTTATTTGAAAATAAAAAAGTCCGCCAAGAAATGATAAAATGATTAAAATTAATACACCCGGTTTCCAAAATTTCAAGTCGATCCCTCTTTGCCTTATTACTATATATTTTAGAATTAATTGCTGCTTGTCAAATAATCATCCAAGTCGAATGCCGAATCATTAACGCTGTTCAAGTCGATCCACACATGACTCAAAATCACTTTTTGCTTTTGCAGGGAAAGACAGCAACAAATTTACGAAAAGATCCCTACTTTATAATAATGTAAAAAATGGTAGAATTGAATACTCATTGGGTGCTTTATATTATATAAAAGATTATATTTAAAAAGGGCTGTTTTCGTAAAGATTGTTGTTAAAATCCTAAAGCCGATTTTAACGTATATAAAGCCATTTTTATGGTCGGTATTATGTATGCATGCTCTTTTCTCATTATAAAGAGTCAAATTTGCAAAGGAAAAAAGGTCATTCAATCTTATTTTGCTATCAATAGCAACAAAGTTTGAGAAATGAGCCTTATAAATAAAACTGTGGAGGGTTATGTATGTCGAATAGAAAAGATGGCAAAAACCGAAATGAAATCAAACCCGGCTCTAAAGTAAATATTGTCCTAAAAGCTGACCAGAAAACCGGTAAGCTCACTCCAGGAATCGTGAAAGATCTCCTCACTAAATCCAGCTCACATCCTCATGGCATTAAGGTCAGGCTGGAGGACGGACAGGTAGGCCGTGTAAAGGAAATACTGGAGTAAGACTTTACCTTGCCAATCCTGACTCGTATGGAGTTCCAGGCAAGGCTTCATAGACAATAAATTAAGCATTAAAGGGCAGTCCCTTTAATGCTTAATTAGTCTTTTCCTTTACTTTTTCAACAATCATTTTATTCAACCTCGGCGCCAACTGGAACATGATCGTTCCTATGATGGCAATCACCAAAATATAAATGCTGGCAAAGATCTTTAGCTCTCCGGTTGCCAGCGCAGCTATGATCACCGAGAATTCCCCTCTTTGTGTAAGGGATAGCCCTGCCTTCAATGAATCACTTCTTGAAAGGCCATACCATTGCCCTCCAATATAACCTACGATTAATTTATGGATCAGTGACCACAGAACGAGAACAATCAATAGTCCTAAATAAGGGATGTCGCTTGTCATTTCAATATGAAGGCCAAAATTCAGGAAGAAAAAGGGAAGAAAAATATTCCTTACTGGCAATGCAGCTTTTTCTATCTTGTCCTTAATTGAAAGCTCAGACAGCATCATTCCGGCAAGAAAAGCTCCGATAACCTCTGATAACCCAAGAAGCATCGCAATCCCGCCGTATGTTAACGCAATACCCGTAATCAACACAATAAAAATATCATCCTGGTCAATTTCTCTTAAAATAGACTCTGCCTTTTTGAAAACCACCCTGGCAAAGAACATGGCAACCCCCGCGAGAAGTACTATTTTCAAAATAATTAACAGAAAATCAATTAACGTAAAACCTTTCCCGGAGAGACCAATCAATACGGTTACAAGAATAGGAGCAATCAAATCCTCGAAAACCAGGATCAGGAGCATGAATTCGGATTCATTGTTTTCAGTCCTGTTTTTATCTTCAAGCAATTTCGCTGTGATAGAGGAACTGGTAGCGTAGACAATACCTCCGACAATTAATGATGAAACCCAATCCAGACCGAACAGCAGGGCTATTCCCGCAGTTACAAATATCCCAAGTACAGCATCCAGGAGGCCGCCTCTCCATACCTTCGCACTGTTCGAAACCAACCTGTTAACCGGGAATTTCAATCCTAGAATAAAGAACAACAGGACCAGACCGATCTCCCCTGCCACTTCAATTACCTTTGATTCTTTAATAACCAAGGATAAAACGAGGCCAAGCAAAATATATAATAATATATCCGGTATTTTTATTAATTTGATGCCGATTATACCAATCAAAAAAAGCACTAATAAAAAAAGTCCAATGACTAAAGTCAGATTCAACCCGCAACAACACCTTTTCAATTTTTTAAAGCAATAACCTGTCCTAATTACTACCCACTTTCCATGAAATCAACACTAGAAAATTAAATTCAGAAGGGCCTTTCTTTTAATTTGTCAGAAAAGCTGTGGTAAAATTAGTTATAAAAGTCATATGGAAGAATCTATTAAGGGGGAAGAAATGAACAGCATTCCAGAACAAGCCCTTGTTCAGCAGCAGCATAAGGGCATCACGAAGACTAAACTCGCAAAGAGAATTTTTTTCATCATTTTCGGTGCTGTCCTGATGGGCGTTGGAATTGAAGAATTCCTGGTCCCCAATAAAATTCTTGATGGCGGTATTGTCGGTATCTCAATCATCCTCTCACATCTAACGGGCTGGCGCCTCGGCCTCTTTATATTTATCCTGAACATCCCTTTCTTTTTCATTGGCTATAAACAAATTGGCAAAACATTTGCGCTATCAACCGTATTGGGGATCACTGTTTTATCTTTAACGACCAGCTTCCTCCATGATTGGCCTGTTTTTACAGAAGATTTACTCCTGGCTACTGTTTTCGGAGGAATCGTTCTCGGTGCTGGAGTAGGAATCGTCATTCGGTACGGCGGTTCTTTGGACGGTACGGAAATACTTGCGATTCTGGCAAACAGAAGACTGCCATTTTCAGTCGGGGAAGTAATCATGTTCTTTAACATCTTCATCTTTGGTACCGCAGGCTTTGTCTTTGGTTGGGACCGGGCAATGTATTCCATCCTTGCCTATTTCATTGCCTTTAAAACGATTGATATAGTCATCGCAGGACTCGATGAATCAAAAGCAGCCTGGATTATTAGTGAACAGCACAAGGAAATCGGTGATGCAATCATGGCTCGTCTTGGCAGGGGAGTCACATATTTGACTGGCGAGGGAGCATATACAGGTGATGACAAGAAAGTCATCTTTTGTGTTATCACTCGTCTTGAGGAAGCGAAATTGAAATCCATTGTCGAAGAATTGGATGAGTCAGCGTTTCTTGCTGTAGGCAATATTGCAGAAGTGCGTGGCGGCAGGTTTAAAAAACGGAATATACACTAGAATACAGCGAATAAAAAAAGCTCAGAAATCTGAGCTTTTTGTTTTCAAACAGGTCTTTTAAGCTTGCTGATCAATTGGATCAGTCAGTTAAAAGGGTTGAAATAAAATGACATTTCCAAGCTCAATAAGGAGCTACTAATGAATACACATTAGTATCATAGGAAAGTCCGCCTTGAATCATATAACTCCTCAGAACCCCTTCTTTTTGAAAACCGAGTTTTAGGAGCAATTCATTCGAATTTTTATTTTCAAGAAATACAACGGCCCCAATCCTTAATAATCCCATTTCTTTCAACCCATACTCTATAGCCATCCTGATCGCTTCCTTAGCAAGGCCTTGACCCCAATACTCTTGGTTAAGCTCATAGCCAATCTCTGCTCTTCTATGTTTTGATGACACGGCATGAAAACCCACAGTACCTATGAGGGTTTTTTGGTTTTTTAATTGAATGCCCCATCTTATCCCTTTATTTTCAATAAAGCCTGCCTTGAAAGAATGAACCAGACCTCGTGCTTCTTCAATATTATCAACCGGTTCTGATCCATAATGCTTCATAACTTCAGCGTTCGAAAAATTGATAAATAAATCCTCAGCATCCTCTTCTGTAATTCCCCTAAGAATGAGCCGATCTGTTTCTAAAATTGGAAATTTCATATGTCCCCCAAATTAAATAAAATGATCTTTTTTATTTCTATATCAGATACAAAAAATCCTTCAAAGAAAGCCGCCCTATTTGGGCGGCTCTACTCAATCTTCCGCAGGTGCGGCGTCAACAGCAATTTGATAGGCATCCAGCAAATGCGACTTTTCAATGTCGCTATCCAGGCCAACGAGATATTGTTCGCCACCCTGCTCTTCTACTTTCATTAACATTGTTCCTTCTTCATCCCTAAGCATCGCGTAAGATTCTCCGTTCATATCAAATAACGCTTCTACTTCGAATTGTCTTTCCCTGCCCCTATCATCTGTTACAGTCACCAGGTCCCTGATTGAATCATTCTCCATAACTGCTTCACCTCCAAATATCGTCATTATATCTTCCCCTTCCTTGCCGGAAATATGATTCTTCCAAAGAAGGGCATCGCAAATCGAAATACTTAATGAATTTTAAATAAACTTTTAAATTCACTTCTTTATTTTCATCTATATAATATTTTTTAACACACTGTTTTTTGGAGGCGGCGTTTTTGAAGTCAGCAGGAATTATCTTTGGCTCAATCATTGTTTCATTTGCATTCAACCTTTTCCTGATCCCCCACGGAATCATGAGCAGCGGGATTAGCGGTCTATCCATCATTTTATCAATGCTCACATCTATCAATACTGGCGTTTACAATTTCCTTTTAAACTTCCCCCTGCTAGTTTTAGGATATTTAAAACTGGGACGGAATTTCATCTTTTATACGATTCTTTCCGTCATCACAATTTCTATCGCTCTTTATGTTATACCGGTGTTTAAGCTTGCAGAGGATCCGATATTATCCTCGATTTTTGGCGGTGCGATCGTTGGTTTGGGGATAGGGATAATCTTCCGTTCATCAGGATCTTCGGGCGGCTTCGATATTATCGGGATGCTTCTGGCAAGACGCAAAGACTTCCCTATGGGAACACTATTGTTCGCGATGAATTCAGTCGTTATCTTATTATCAGGTTTTTTGTTTAGCTGGGATGCAGCTTTGAATACGCTTGTTTCCATTTTTGTCCTTGGCAAAGTGATCGATAAGGTACATACACATCACGTTAAGCTAACTTTGATGATCATCACTAGAAAAGGGGAGGAAGTAAAGCAGCATCTACTTGGAAATGTTTATCGTGGTGTAACGGTGATGGACTCTGTTGGAGGTTTTTCGAATGAGAGGAGCAACGTCATCATTACAGTCATATCCCGTTATGAACTTACAGAAGTTAAAACACTAATAGAAGAAATAGATCCAGAAGCATTTGTCAATATCACTGAAACCCTGGAAGTGATGGGGCTATTTCATAAAAAGCAGCATTAATGACATTCAAGAAGCTGGAAATACAGCTTCTTGGTGCTTTCCGAATTTTTATAGGGAAATTTCTCTTGAATTTTTCACAGATTCATCGTATAATAATTGAGTCGCTGTAATTAGTGAATGATCATGTATTTACTTTCTCAATTTATAACTTTAATTCGATTCACTTTCTAATACTTCATCTTAATTCTAATCATGTCCCAGTAGCTCAGCATCGACGAATTCGCATCTTTGAAATTGCTTCAGCGTACTCATCGAGATGCCTCTTGGTTTACTTTCTGAGATGAGGACGGGATATAACACTAATCGATTCACTTTCTAATACTTCATCTTAATTCTAATCATGTCCCAGTAGCTCAGCAGGATAGAGCAACAGTTTCCTAAACTGTAGGTCGGGAGTTCGAATCTCTTCTGGGACGCTTAAAACCTTGATTTTGAATCAAGGTTTTTTTATTTTTCGCAAGATGTTTCATTCCCCCTCTTTGCATCTTTCTTCTTCCTGAGAAATGCGAAATGAAGCCGAAATATACCTCTTCGAAGGATTATTTAATGACACTACTCATAGCCCCCTTTTAATAGAATTTACTACTTTAAATTTTGGTGAAAATGGCCAAAAAAAGTTAGTTCAATGGAACTAATTACATTTTTAATACGTCTATTATATTTGAAGCTCAATCTTATTCTATTAATATACCAATATTTTGTTTTTGGATTAAATAAGTTTGTTTGTGGTATTTATATTCCATAAGCAATTAAGCAAAAGGGGTAGTAACATGAAAAACAAAATAAAAGATTTGCCATATTTATTGTTTTTGCTGGTTATGCCAGTACTGGGCTTGATTTATAAGATCTTGAATAACAACCCTCGGGAAGCTGTAATCCTTTCAACTGATCTTGACGATAAGATACCTTTCCTTTCAATTTTCATTATACCGTATATCATTTGGTACGCCTTCATATTAGGTTATCTGATTTATTTTTGGTATAAGGATACACGGATCTATTTAAAGACATTGACTTTAATTGTTATTGGAGAGTTAGTTTGTTTCGTCATTTACTTCTTCTTCCAGACTACTGTTCCTCGTCCAAACCTGGTTGGTGACGGAATCCTTATAGAGCTTGTCGGCATGATATACAGTCATGATCAACCATAC
The DNA here is from genome assembly GCF_018613295.1 of Bacillus sp. ISL-39. Taxonomy (NCBI): domain Bacteria; kingdom Bacillati; phylum Bacillota; class Bacilli; order Caryophanales; family Bacillaceae; genus Bacillus; species Bacillus sp. ISL-39. Next base: position 82,827 of record NZ_JAGGQM010000010.1, on the reverse strand, counting down.
AATGCTTTCCCCAGCATTCATGTATTAACTACATTTGCCATAATTCTTGGCAATATCAACATCCGAAATAAACATATCATCCATTCAATCTTCGTTCCAGTAATGGGTTCGTTGATTATTATTTCTACACTGTTTGTTAAACAGCATTATATACTAGATATGTTCGCATCCATGTTTTTAACTTCATTTATTTATGGGATTGTCTTTGAATTATTTGAAGTTAAAGTTGCCAAAAAAGCCGATACAGTTTATGTAAAAGACTGAACAAGTATCTTTATAACGAAAGTGAAGAAACATAGGTCATTCAATCCCTATTTTGTAGTCAATAGCATCAAAGGTTGAGAAAAGAGCCTTTAAAAAAGAGCTGCGTCTGCAGCTCTTTTTTCGTTATTTATCGGTATCCTCTTCGCTTCTTACATCCGGTTTAACAGGGTATAGTTCTTCAGAAGCTTCTGTTTGGTACTGATAGTTTGTATTTCGATGTTCCCTCCCGCCATCTTCGAAAACATTCCCAGCCATATACTTATGAAAGAAGTACTCAAACAAAGCGATTCCAGCGGCTGATATTAGAGATGCCAGCAGTAAACTCTCTCCGTATGTCAAACTTTCTCCCAAAATCCAGATGATCATAAAGGCAAGTCCAAAATCTGCTAATGTTGCGATTGTATTGTTCGTTTTTGGCAAGAGGAACAAGTCTCCAATTACATAAGACGCTAACCCAAGCACCAAGGATATCAAAAAAACATTGGTAAAAGACATATCGTACATCAGGCCAAGAATGACATATAGGAGTACCAGGCTGGCAAGGAACTTTATTGCCAGTGCTCTAAGATGTTTCATTAAAATCCCTCCATAAACTTTTACTGTATCCGTTATGTTGCTCCACTTGCTTTATTCCATACTTTTTTCTGTAAAAAAAGAGAAATCATCCCTATAAGCAAGACAACGACTACACTAATGAAAAAACCCATTCGAATGCTCTTTTCCATGATCGTCCCGCTCACAGCTGCCAGGATAAGAGTTATCCCAATAAAAGAAATGATTTTCCCCCATGCTTTTAATTCAAGCAATTTTAGAGCTGAGATAATGATAAACGCCCAATTGAATAAAATCAGGATGCCTGCGGCTGTAGTGATATACTCATAAATTTTGCCCGGAAGAAGCAAGGCTGTAATGATTGATGCAATTAAGCCAACCACCGCCAATCCCAGCGATGGAAGGGGAAGCTCTTTCAACTTTTTAATTTTCTTGGCGAAGACCTTTGGAGCATCTCCATCATCCGCTAACGTAACGAGCAAGGTGGTCACTCCAAACAACGAAGCTGTCATGGTTGAAAAGCCTGCCACGATGATCGCTGCGTTGAACACATGAGGAAAAAAGGCCAGTTTATATGGGTCAAGTGCTGTAACAAATGGACTTTCCTTATGGTGAAAGGCACCGTGCGCGGCCATAATGACCGCAAACCCCAAAGCAAGTACGTAAATGATAACCAGCAAAATAAGCATGATTACCCCCGCTTTTGGAGCATCTTCTTTATTTTTCAGCCTCGTTGCCATTAAGCCGATTACCTCTATGCCTCCATATGCATAAAATGCGTAAATCAAGGATGACCAGAACCCCTTAAAGCCTTCAGGAAACAGTTTTTGAGTTGAATTTGGCACAATCACCTGTTTTGTTTCAAAGTTGAACAAGCCAAAAAGAGCTGCTGCAGCTATTAATATAAACATGATGATTGCTGCAGTTTTAATGATGGCTAATAAATCTTCTACCTTGTCAAATCCCTTATTCCCGGTAAGTACGACACCGATCGAGAGGATGGCATAACCGGTAGCGAAAAGCCACAAAGGGATATTAGGAAACCAGAATTGTGACAGAATTGAAAGAGCCGTAAGCTGGCTTCCCATGATCAAGATATTGGAACTCCAGTAATTCCAGCCACAGCTGAACCCGGCCCATTGACCATAAGCTTTTTTGGCATAATAGCAAAACGAGCCATCCTGGGGATCCTGAGCTGTCATTTTTGCCAATAAATTATAAACGACGTATGTGCCAAAAGCGGCAAGGATGAAAGAAAAGACGATGGATGGACCGGTAATTTTAATCCCAATAGCGGATCCAAGAAAAAAACCAGTCCCTATCGTACATCCAACACCAATCAGTGACAGTTGCCACCATTTTAAATCTCCTTCATTTGCGCTATTTCCACTTCCCGCCTTTGATGATGGCAGAAAATAATCCATTGCTGTACCCCCTTCCTCAACAAGTATTATCATTCGAGAATCAACTGCATTTTATGTATTGGCCATTCAGGTATGAAAAAAGTCGAGTCCCGAGGGATTCGACTTTCCACATACTATTTCTTATCTTTTTCTGATTCGGAGTCACTGCTCAGACCAGTCATCGTGCGATACATTTGAGTGTACATGCTTCCTTGCACGATATTTTCCAAAAAGAACTCACCGATGAGCTTTTTATATTCCTCATCCTCAAACATTTTTTTGTTTTGCAGCTCCATTTCAGCCAGACCTTCATATGTGGATATCAATGCATAAGTATGGTCTTCACCAGAAATCGGCGATAAGAGCTCTACCCTGTGGTCATATTGCTCGTTCCTGAAATTTTGGATTAGTCGTAAATTTTTGATGCCATCAGGAAACTTATCCTGTTTCATTTCAAAAGTTTGAATAACAATAACTGACATATCCTATCCCCCTGTAATGTAATGGATAGGATTAATTTTTCCAATGTTAGATAATCTATACATTTACAATTCCAGCTGCTAAATGCTGTCATATTTCCTCATCCTACACTGGTAACACTTAGCACATATAAAAGCTATATTTGCTTTTCGAATAAGGTATTACGATCATTATATTTGGTCATCATTTTTAATAAAATGAAATTTAAAATTAAAAGGATAACACCTATCAAAGCAAGTAAATAAGGGTTAATGATAAGAAAGCCCGTTGCCTGGCCTATGAAGAGAGCCATGATTGGAAGAATCAGGATGCCTCCGAGCTGCTGTGCCTCCTGAAAGCCTTTTGCCCTGGCGGAAACGAAGACATTCACCAGGATTGTGAGGATAGTAATCATTGGGACAACCAATAACATCAGAACGAGCCAATTAGAATTTGGAAAAATGAAATACCCAAACATTTTGTAAGTTAAGCTTGCAGTGATAACTCCAAACAGGAAGAAGCTCACCCAAGTGATAATAATTGAAGGAATTAATGCTGCAAGTACTTTGCCAATAAATAATTCCTTCACAGTTATAGGAGAAAACAAAAGTGTTTCCATGGTCCGTTTTTCTTTTTCGCCAACAAAGCTATGGAGAGCAATCATCATTGCATTAATGGTCGGTATAAGTAAGAAGATCGAACCAAGCAGGTAATTCACAATGACGAAAATAATTTGGTGTTTCATGCTTGGAAGGCTTCCTATCATATCTCCGCTCTTTGTACCACTAAGCCCCTCTATCACTTTCTCCACTAAGTTGATCAAGTCTGGGGATGAAATTGGTACATTCTTTACCAAAAGAATAAAAGCTAACGGAAAGATGACCGAAAAAATCAGCGGCAATAAGATTAAACCTAGCCATACCTGAACCGAGCTGGTTATTCCTCTGATATCTTTAGCAGCTATAAGCCATATCAGTTTTTTATTCATTGATCCCACTCCTGATTTTAAAATATAAGGATTCCAAATCGTTATTTTCAATCTCCACATGATGCACCCAAGAATCAGTGATGATTTTTTGAAGCAGTGGCGTTATATGCTCACTTGAAGGCAGTAGAAATTGCAATGTATTTTTATTTTTTCTTAAAACCGGGTAACCTCCCCACTGAGGTTCAGTTGGTAACAGATTAGTAGTAACTTTCAATTTAATTTGGCTCACATATTTTTTTTGAAGTTCATTTATTGTGCCAAAGTCAGTTATTTTCCCGTCATTTAGGAAATAGTATTCTTTACATACATGTTCAAGCTGGTGCAAAATATGTGAACAAAGAAATATTGTCGTTCCTTCCCGCTCATTTAAATCCTTGAGAAATGCAAGCACCAAATTTATCCCTTCTGGATCCAGCCCGTTCGTAGGTTCATCGAGAAAAAGGAGTTTTGGCTTATGCAGGATCGCCTTGATGATTCCTAACCTTCGTTTCATCCCTGTACTATAAGTCCCTACTTTTTTATGCATATGCTCGTCAAGTTCAAATTCCTCCAGGTAAAGGTGGATTCGCTTTAAATCAAAGTTTCCATATAGCTTGGAAAAAAAGATTAGATTCTCTAATCCAGACATTTCATGATACAGACCGGCATTTTCTGTTAGAATTCCTGCTGCTTTCCTAACTGTATCTCCTTCGATTCCCGGGTCCATGCCAAGAATTGACAACTTTCCGTCTGTCGGGTTGATGACACCGTTCATAAGGCGGATCATAGTTGTTTTCCCAGAACCATTTGGCCCAAGAAGACCTACAACATCTCCTTCTTTTACGCTCATAGATACGTTGCTAAGTACGACTTGATCACCGAAATGCTTTGAAACTGCATCCAGTTTGATTACACTCTGCGACATATTGTTCCCCCTCTATTTGCTTACCGCTTTTTCATAAGACGGCCGATAACTGAAAAACGTTCAATCAACTTTTAGTTTGTTATTGGGGAGGCGAAAAGGAAGAAGACGCTGGTCGTTGTTCACTAGACTTACATACCAACACTTGCTCTTTTAATGACCATAAAAAAGGACCAGTAGTCGCGACTGGTCCTTAACATTATCTTCTATAATAAACTCTATTGGTGACCTGTTTTACCACAATCTAGATTTCTCAGGCACCAACCGGCTTCTATTAGTTACCCGATCCCTAGTTTATCAAAAGTTGCTTCTTATACTTCCCTTCTCATTGCCTGTAGAACATCTACTTTAGTGGCACGCTGTGCAGGACGCAGGCCGGACAGAATCGTGACAAGGTAGCAGATGATAAAACTGATGATTGGCAAGGTATATGGGATATGGCTGAAGATCAGCCCTTCTGGAGGTTCTTCGCCGAATGCCTGCTTGATGATCATCGGCAGTCCAAAATTCACGATAAAACTGATGGCATAAGCAACAAGGGTTCCGACCGCTGCCCCGATTAGTCCGATATAGCTGCTTTCGAGCAGGAAGATTTTTTTGATTGTCTTTGGGTTAGCCCCAATTGCCTTCATGATACCGATGTCAGGTGCCCTTTCTGTAACGGCCATAGTCATTGTGTTATAAATTCCTATCGAAGCAATAATGATTGCAATTGTGCCTATAAAAATCAATCCTGCTTTAACAATCGTGAACATGACGTTTACATCCTTGAGCTCATTTATGACCGAGTAAGAGGGGTAATTATTTTCCTCTAATTCAGCAGTGATGTCTTTCACTGATTCCATATCTTTGGCATATAGTTTCACTTGATCATATTGGTCTAAAGGGATATCTGGCAGTTCCATGTCAGGATTATTTGGATCCTTCATCATTCCGCGGGGAGTACCCGTAAATTCTTCAACCTGCTCAAGAACTCCTTCAGAAACAAATACAATACTATCGTACTCCCACTCCTTGGTTGGTTTCTTCCGGATTCCGACCACTGCCACTTCTAGCGGTTCTGTTATCTCTTTGCCGTCCTCAAACTTAATGACATTCATAGTTATTTTCTTGCCGATCAAACTCTCTTTATAGCGGAATTCTTCTTTTATTTGTCCCTTCTCATCATAGATCTCCTCAGACAATTCTCTATTTGGACGAAGATTTTCTACAAAATGGTACCCAACGACCACTTCATTTTCTGCTTTTGGCAGCCGTCCTTCCGAAAGTTCGAGCCCTGCTTTTGTTTCAGATGGCATATGGGCAACTATCGCCTTTGCATCGGTCAGGTGGTCGTCCACTTCAAACATATATTGTTGCAGGCTTTTTCGTCTTGTTACAGCCTTTACATCGTCCATTTCTTCAAAGTAGGAAATATCCTCATCCGTCAGCTGTCTGAAGCCATTATTCGGCTCCTCTTTTCCAGGGACCTCAATTTCTGTCACAATCCTTCTTTCCAGCGTTTCTTTTACGATCGATTTATGGAGACCAAACCCCACTGAAGCAAGCACAATCAGGAATGCTACGCTCATAGCCGTGGCTAGTATGGTCATGAACAACCGTGTCCGGTTCTTTTTCATATTTTGCCTGACGAATTGAAATTGATCTTTAAGCCTCATTTGCTAGTACCTCCTCAACAACTTTGCCATCCCTTAATTCAATGGTACGATGGCCAATTTCGGCAACCTTGTCATCATGGGTAATGATTAAGAAGGTAAGGCCAAGCTCTCTGTTTAATTTTATGATGAATTTGAGTAAATCTTCTTCTGTTTCCGAGTCCAGACTGCCGGTGGGTTCATCAGCAAGAATGATTGGCGGATTGACAATAAGTGCACGGGCGATGCTCACCCTTTGCTGCTGCCCTCCTGAAAGTTCGCCAGGATAATGATCTCGATAGGCAGATAATCCCACCATATCAAGGATTTCATTGGTTCTAAGTTTCCTTTCCTCTTCTTTCACACCCTTAAAAATTAGAGGAAGCTCAACGTTCTGATAGGCCGTCATACTTGGGATCAATTGGAAGCTTTGAAAAATGAAACCCAGATGCTCAATCCGGAAATCGGCAAATTTCGTTTCGTTTAGAGTAGATGTTTTAATCCCATTAATTGTGATTTCTCCCTCTTTTGGCCTTATAAATCCGCTGACAAGGTTGAGTAGTGTCGATTTACCAGAACCGCTCCTGCCTACAATCGTCACGATCTCTCCTTTGTTCACTTTTAATGAAACATTCTTCAACACAGGAATTATTGTTTTTCTCCCTTTTTTGCCGATTTCAAACTCGTGACTCAAATTGTTGATGGTAATCATTGACGCACCTCTACTTCAAAATATTTGAATAAATTATATATTTTCCCAGTAAATAAGTTGAAAAAAATAGGCGATTGGTTAATCGCCCAAATAGAACTTTTAGGCTGGGTACTTCTCTGACATAACTTTTTTCAATTGTTTCCGAGCTCTGTGGAGACGTGTTTTGACTGTGCCTGATTTAATATTCAACCTGCACGCGATTTCATCTTCTTTTAATCCGTATTGGAACCTCAATACCAGCACCTGCTGGTACTCTCTTGTCAGTAAGTAGAGCATATGCTGAATTTCCTCTTTAAACAGGATGATTTCAACTTCCTTTTCAAGCGATTGATTTGTATCATAATCACTGAAAATTTGCTCCATGATGCTCTGGTCAGATGGAAGCCATTTTCTTCTTTTCTCTGCCCGCAGATAATCAATGGCGGTTCTTGCTGCGATTGCCGCTAACCATGCCCCTAATTTATGCGTATCAATGATCGTATCTGCTTTTTTATATGCCTTTATGAAAGTCTCCTGGACAACATCTTCTGCAAGATGTTTGTCTTTAGTAATACTGAAAGCAATTTGACAAAGCTTTTTACCGTGGATTCTGTAAAGCTCGTCAAAATCAATCTTAGCCATATCCATCCCCCTTGCCCTGTTACTAATCTTGCAAGCTTCGCTGCTTACAATCTTTGTCTGTTTTTTTACTTATTACTGTTTTCTAATTGATTGTTGCTCTTCGTACACATCCACTAACCCGCATTGTGAAAGGTTTCGAGACTCTTTTCGAAGGTGGTGCAGAATCGGATAGGCAAACGATTCATAAAAACCCAGAAGCCGTTTTTTTTAATACAGGTGTGTAAGCAGCAAAGTTTACGAAAAGAGCCTTACTTAAAATGCTCCTTGATGAACGGTGGTACATCTTTATCGCTAAATGTTCGAATCTCTTTGTGATTCCCTGTTTTGTATACGAAAATAGCGGTGTACGGTGCTTCATTAAACCAGCCATAGCCAGCATTCTCAATCGCTGAAAGCACTTGGTCATGTTCAATCAGTTTAAGGGCGTTTTTATCGTTCATAATACGATTAATTATTTCTTCTTCAGGGTATTCTTTGAATTGTTCCTGTTCTATTGAATCATTTGTTACGACAATATAGTCTATATCATCAGGAGTCACAATCGCTTCTTTCAGCATGTCGTTTTCCTCCAGCCATGTGATGAAGCTTTTATATGAATGCTTTAATTCAATATGGTCGTAATCGTTTATACCTGACATAATTTCAATTGATGATGTATTCCCTTTTGAATAAAAATCAACGGAAAAAGGTTCTCGCTCAATTTCCTTTTTCAGTATTTCAATAGCCTGGTTAATTTTCTCCTCATCGGTTATCGTCAACGGGCTTTCGGTTATGTGTTTGTTTATTCTAATGGAGGTAATTTCCTCGGTATTCACTTTAAAAATAGGCTGGTGTGCATGCTTATACTCAAGTGATTCAAAAATTTTCTTCATTTGCGGTACATAATCGAATCGATCGATTGTGTACTGACGAACCAGTTTATCTCCATTTTTCAATTCATAGATAAAGAGAGCAAATTCCTGGGATTCCATTCTTATTTCATTCGTTTTTTCATTCTTAATGATACTTTCATGGAACTTTCGGACTGCCTCAATATTTTCTTGCTGGGATAGAGGTTTAGGAGCAAATCGATCATTCGGATCCATATAAACTTGGTTCGCGTAAGTAACACTTTTGATTTCATCCAGTTCAGGCACCTTTTTTTCATATGGAGCAAACGCTTGAGTTATCAAGATCAAGACCGCCATCGTAACCGCAAAGGATCCAAGACCTTTAACCCTTCCAAAAACCCTCCATGTTTTCTGAAGAAGCATTTCGGCAGCGAAGTATCCGATGATCCCGCCGGCTGCGTATCCAAATATCAGCCAGGCAAATTTATTCTGCATTGCATCGAAATACATGCCGCCCAGAAGCATCGTGCAGAAAGCCACACCGTATTTAAAAACAACCTTTAATGCTCTAAAAGCAATTGCTTCCGAAGCTGCTTCTATTTTCCTTTTTTTATAGATTAGCAGGGACAGCACATATGAGATCAACACAAACACTATATACAAGAGGACTGCTTTTGCAGATATTGCCTGGCCCTCTAAAATAGTCAAATGGGAAATAGGTGAAAGATATTCTATATTCCTAATCTGATAATAATCACTAGGAAACCCATACAGCATTAATCCAAGATTATAAATGACCAGCAGAGTGAACCCAGCCGGAAACAGGAGCATGATGTATGTCAGGACCCCCTGGACCACAGAGATTCCGGTCACCATTGCTATAAATACTCCTGACAGGTAAAATACAGCATTAAACAGAATGACGATACCTGTCCACCGGAAGATATCCTCAAGCTGAAAATAAAGATTCAAGTCATATGCACTGTGTATAATGGCAGTAATCATCGCAATCAAAATGACTGGGATAATTTGAAACACAAAGCCTGTTAGTGTATAAAAGTGAAAGATATGCTGCCGTTTCAGTGGCAAACTATGAATTAAATCAGCTGCCTGCTTGACGTGCAGGAAACGATAAAGAAAGATTGCCATAATAACTGGTACTGTAATGAACATAATGAACTGTATTGAAAAATTGAAATCAAACAATCTTTGCACCGGCATGAAATCACGGTAGTTCTCACCAGAATAAAGCATCAAAATCCTTAATGGGATAGCAAAAAATAAAACAAGGAAGTAAATGACAGAAATCCAGCCAATGTTTCTTCCGACCTGGAGGATCATTTCTTTGTTAAACAATGATATTTTTGATTGCATAGCCGATATCCCCCATCTCATATATAAAAATTTCTTCTAATGTCAATGGTAGGATATCAAAAATAACGGGCTCGGTCTCATTGATAACCTTCTCGATTTCTTCCTCTTTCCCCCTTATGATGCATACCATGACACTCCCCCTTCTTTCGCAGTGGAGCATTGTCAGTTGATTTTCCAAATGTTTTGGTGTTTCTCCTCTATAAGCTACCTGGACCTTATGTATATCAGATTTGAGATCATCAAGATCTTTTTCCAGTAGGAGTGATCCATGATGCAAAATTCCAATATGGTCGCAAATATCTTCAATTTCCCGCAAGTTATGCGAGGATATCAAAATCGTCATCTCCCTGTCGGCGACATCCTGTATCAAGAGGTTCTTTACTTTCTTCCTGGCCACAGGATCCAATCCATCCATAGGCTCATCAAGGATCAAAACCTCTGGCATCGTAGATAAGGCAAGCCAGAATGCAGCCTGTCTTTGAATGCCCTTTGAAAAAGTGTGTAATTTTTTGTTCATGCTGAAACCGAACACTTCGGCTAATTTTAAGAATCTATCTTCATTCCAGGACTGGTAAATGCTTTTATAAAACTTAGCCATCTGCTTGACTGTGTACTGCGGAAAGAAATATGGCTGGTCGGATATGTAAAAGATTTTCTCTTTTAAAACCTGGTTTTCAAAAATCTGCGAGCCATCCAAAAGCACCTTTCCAGAGTCTTGTTTGTATATTCCAGCCAGCAATTTAATGATGGTTGTCTTCCCTGCGCCATTGGATCCAATCAGCCCATATATTGAGCCTTTTTTTATCGACATATTGACGTTTTTTACAGCCTCATGTTTTTCAAATGTTTTATTTATCTCAATCATTTGAATCATCTTGCCCGCTTCCCCCTTTCGAACCATCAAAGCTTCTAATCATCTCATGCAAATCTGCTGCAGGAATGCCCAGATACAATGCCTCCTGCAGCATCTTCTCAAGATCCTGCTTCACTTGCAGAATTTTATCAGCATCTTTGTCAGGATCCATAGGATTGACAAAGCTCCCTTTGCCCTTTAAGGAATAAATGAATCCCTGTACCTCGAGCTCCCTGTATGCCTTTTGAATTGTATTTGGGTTTATTGTCAATTGCTGTGCCATCTGACGCACGGAAGGCAATTGTTCATCAGGTTTGAGCACTTCATTTATGATCAGCTCTTTCATCTTATCTACCAGCTGTTCGTATATCGGTTTTCGGCTCCTCAGGTCAAGCTCAAACATAATGACCCCCTATCTGTACTAAGTGTACTATTATTATTAATACAGTTTAATTATATGACAGGTTATTCCAAAATAATAGGGGGTAAATTCTTAATAATTTCTTAAGGAAAATTAAGAATCGATTTCCATATGGCACTTATGGATAATTTATCTATTTAGTGTAATTTTACACAAAAACAAAATCAAATGACAGTTTTTTAATAAAAAAACCAATAAAAAAGCACCCTAGATTGAACTAGAGTGCTAATTTATAAGTACAAATCCATACTTTTCCCCTATTATAATGTGGTAATTTTCTTAAAATCCTTCTTACATTGTCTGAAAACCAATTAACACTATTCCTACCCAAACATAGTTACTATTCGACAACTCAACCCGAAAACCTTTCCAATAAACACCATCAAATCCAAAATACATTAAACATGACCAGCTTAACCATAATAAAACGGGAGGTGAAGAAGTTGAAATGGTTACTGGCAATTGGACTTATTCTTTCGAGCAGTACAGCAGATCATCATGATGAAATAGATTTAGTTTGGAATGGGGAATCAATTGTAGAAGTTCAGCGGTCAGACTTTTCGATTCCATGGTTTGGATATCCAATTCTTAACCATACGATGCTGGAAACATTAAATAAACAGCTGTCTCTCCAGATCATGAAAGAACCAACAAACGCAGGTTTGGATGATTACGGTAAAATCATACCTGAAGATGTAGGATATATTCTTGATGAGAAAAAGTTCAAGAAAGAATTCACGGCAAGTTTTTTTGAGGACGATCATACCAGAATCCAAGTTCCTACTTTACCTGTTTATCCCAAGGTTGACAGTGAGATCATCGCCAATATTCGAACAAATCTAATTGGCCATTATATAACCTATTTCAATAGCAGAAACAAAGAACGTACGCATAACATTAGCCTTGCCGCAGAAGCAATCAATAACCATGTCGTTTTTCCCGGTGAAACCTTCTCCTTCAATAAGGTTGTCGGCAAACGTACCGCCTCACGCGGCTATCAGCCTGCACCCATCATTGTCAGAGGAGAGCTTTCAGAGGGAATTGGCGGAGGTATTTGCCAGGTATCATCCACCCTTTTTAATGCTGCTGACCGTTCTGGTATGAAAATCCTTGAGCGATACTCCCATAGCAAACAGGTTCCCTACGTTCCTCCAGGCAGGGACGCGACAGTCAGTTGGTATGGTCCGGATTTTACATTTAAAAACAAATACAAACAGCCCATTCTCATCAGGGCAAAAACATATCCTGGAAAAATGGTTGTGATGATTTACTCATCTGATGAAATCAATATAGAAAAACGAAACATCCCGAGTACAGACAGCAATATCACCATACCCGAAAAAGCATTTTGATTTTCTAAGGAATCCTTGCAAACTAAGGATTCCTTTTATTTTACAGGAAAACCTTTACAATGATGTGAATCTTTACGTACACTATTGGTAATAGATGGTTATGATACTTTCATAGGATGTGAGATAACTTGCCTAAAAAAAAGAATACAACACCTGTCCGGGTTAATATTTTGTTTTTTTCAGTCTTTATTCTCTTTTCATTGCTGGTCCTCCGCCTCGGAATCGTGCAAATTGTCCATGGCGAAGATTATAAACGCGAAATTAACCGGAAAGAAGATGTGACAGTCAATAACCCTGTCCCGCGAGGAAAAATGATTGACAGAAACCATAAGGTTATTGTCGATAATAAGCCTCTGAATGCAATTACTTATACGAATGATGGAGATTCCCAGAAGGAAATGCTCGAGGTGGCCGCAAAGTTGGCCCGAATCATAGACAAAGATACAGACAAAGTCCGGGAAAGAGACATGAAGGATTTCTGGATGATCAAGTTTCCCGAAGAGGCAAAAAAACTAATAAAAGCGAAAGAAATGGAGCTTTTTAAAAATAAAAAGCTAAAAAATAAAGATTTATATAAGCTCCAAATTAAAAGAATTACAGATAAGCACCTTAGTCAGCTAACTAAGCAGGATATAGAAGAACTGGCCATTTTCAGCATCATGAACAGCGGCTATAAATTTGTTCCGCAAATCATCAAAAACAAGGATGTCACACGGAAAGAATTTGCTGTGGTAAATGAAAATCTGGCATTGCTTCCTGGCGTCAATGCTGCCACAGACTGGGACCGGGAATATAAGTATGAAGACACCTTCAAGCCTGTACTAGGCAGGATTACAACCAGCAGTGAAGGTCTACCGGCTGAGAGACTCGATTATTTCATGTCACGGGGCTATACAAGAAATGATCGTGTAGGAAAAAGCTATCTCGAACTGGAATATGAGGATGTACTTCAAGGTAAAAAAGAAAAAGTTGTGAATGTGACTGATAAATCCGGTGAGCTTTTGGAAAAGGAATTAGTTTCAGAAGGCCAGCGTGGAAAAGATTTAGTACTTAGCATCGATATGGATCTTCAGCTTGCTGTAGAGGAAATCATCGAGAAGGAACTCTGGGCAGCAAAAAGTTCTCCAGGGACAGGATTACTTGATAGCGCTTATGTTGTATTGATGAACCCAAATACGGGTGAAATATTGACAATGGCAGGGAAGAGAATCGTAAAAGATAAAAAGACAAAAGAAGTATTCCTCGAAGATGATGCTCTGGGCAACATATCCAAAACCTTTAACGTTGGTTCTGTAGTAAAGGGTGCAACTGTTTTGACAGGCTATAAAGCAGGTGCAATCAATTCATCTACCATATTTGATGATAGAGCACTTGATATAAAAGGTACTCCGATTAAAAAATCATATACCTATTTAGGGACCCCTAATGATATTGAGGCATTGAAGTTATCATCCAATGTCTTTATGTTCCACACAGCCATACGGATTGGAAATGGTGTCTATCGATATCAGCAATCATTGAATCTAGACCCGAAAGTTTGGGATACGATCCGCAATTCCTTCGCCACTTTCGGCCTTGGCATCCGGACAGGCATTGACCTGCCAAATGAACAAACCGGGGCAAAAGGGGGAAATTATCCAGTTGGTAAAGTACTCGATTTAGTGATTGGGCAATATGATACGTATTCAAATATGCAGCTTGTCCAGTATATCTCTACGATAGCCAATGGAGGCTACCGTATGCAGCCAAGGATCGTAAAGGAAATCCGGGAGCCTTCAAATAATGGCGAAGAGCTCGGTCCAATCTATAAATCTTTTCCTCCAAATGTACTCAACAATATTGACATAAAGGATCAGTGGCTTGAACGTGTCCATACCGGTTTCAAAAAAGTTATGCAGGAGCCCGGCGGTACGGCATATAGGTACTTCAGCACAGCAACTTACTCGCCCGCTGGGAAAACCGGAACTGCTGAGGCGTTCTACGATGGCCAATACCGGGTAAAAGGTGAGCAGCTGATTCAAACAATGAATCTTAGCCTTGTTGGCTATGCACCATCCGACAAGCCCGAAATCGCCATGGCTGTAATCGTACCATGGGCCTACCAGGGCAATGTTGACCACGGAGCCAATAAAAAAATCGGCCGTGCTGTGATGGATGCATACTTTAGCATGAAAAATGGAGCGAAAGAACATGCTGATGATACTGATGAATAATTAAGGCTCCTCTCGCAGGACAAAGAAAAGCTGTGCCAATATGGCACAGCTTTCAGCTAATTTCCCAATTATTTCATTTACAATTCTTTCGCAAGAGAAGGCCTGTTCATATCAAGGCTTTCAAATGCAGCGCCAATCTTTTCTTCACCTTGTGCGAATTTTTCATCGGCAGTATCAAGAGCTGGAGCATCTTTCTTTAGCTCTTCTGCTTTTAACTTGTATGATTCTGCAATATCTGAAAGTGCAGCTTCAAGATCCGCTTTTTGATCTTCTAATTCTGCAGGTACTTCCAGGCCTTCAACTTTAGCAGCAACTGCAGCTGCTGATTCACTTGCTGCTGCTTTCAATTCAGCTTGAGCCTTGGAATCTTCTTCTCCTTCATATGCATTAAGTTCAGCATCAGCCTCGTTGATAGAGCTCACAAGGTTCATGTAGAATTTGTACATAACACTCTTAGGATTAGCAGCTGGCTCAGCAGCCTCTTCTGTTTCTTTCTTTTCAGGTTTTGCTTCTTCTTTTTCAGCTGAACATGCAGTCAGCCCAATTGCGAATGTAATCGCTAAAAGTAAAACCAAAAACTTCTTCATACTTATACTCCCCTTCAATCTATATATATCGCTAAATGTGAAACCAGAATTTCACACAGCTTTTTCATTATAAAAGGATTATTTAACAAACTCAAATAATTTATGGTCCACTTTATGAAAAAGTCCCCACTTGCTAAAACGCAATAACGAATTACTTTTTCACCACTTTACCATGATAATGAATTCGGTAATATCCGTTTTGAAATGATACTTATCTCTAAAACCCACTTTTTCATATAGCTTAATTGCCCTTTTATTAAACCCAGCAACAGTAAGCCTGAAAATCGCATGTGAGCCTAATGCCGCCAGCTCATTTAATACAAATGATAAAAATAAATAACCATTCCCCTTTCCTGTTAACTTAGGGTGTATTCCAATTCCAACGTCAATTGCCGGCTCAGTATATGCACCAAGCATTCTTCCCTTAGGAACCTGGGCAGAATGGCCACTGCAATAAAACCCGATTAAATTCCCTTCTTCGTCTTCTACCGCGGTATATCCCTCATTAAGTAATTCATATATAGCATCATTGTTAACCTCATTGTTATAAAAATCATACGGCGGGTCATAATGCCAGCTTAGAATATCCATTGCAAGCTCTTTCGTCATTTCTCTGCTATATAAATTCAAGACTTTTCCTCCATTAACTATTTTGTCATTTTTTCGTAATAATATGTTTACTAGATTCCTCTGCGGGAATATTAGTAGTAACAAAACAAAAAACAACTAATGACAGGAGCGATTACATAATGATCACTACATTCGCATTACTTGGAGGAGCTTTCGCAATCGCCGCTGGACTCAATTTCTTCGCAGTTAATGAAAATGCATTTATAGATGACGAGGCAACTAACTAAGAGACGCTGATTGCAGCGTCTCTTTTTCTGTGATTTAGAACATTTTTTTTATTTTTAATCTGTCGCAGGAAATACTAGAATGAAAGAGAATTAGTAAAGCATAAGTGTCTAGCCTCATATCTATTAAGGAGGTACGGAAAAAATGCAGACACCAGAAATATTATCAGGCGAACAGGTCATATTGTCCAAGATTAAAAATCAAGATTTAGACACATGGTGGGGTCTGATCCACAATGATGAGCATCCTGAATGGAAAAAATGGGATGCACCCTACTATCCTCTTAGGCGGATAAGCCTTGATAAGTTTAAAGAACAAATGACGAACCTTATCCATCAGGGATATGACAGAAAGTACCTTATTAAGGTAGACGACGAAATCATCGGAATGGTGACATATTATTGGGAACATGAATCTTCACAATGGCTGGAAATCGGAATAGTCATTTATCTTCCAGAATATTGGAATGGCGGCTATGGGACAGATGCATTAAAAATATGGATTGCACACCTTTTTGAAACCTTCCCTATTCCAAGAATCGGATTTACAACCTGGTCCGGCAATTCAAGGATGCTTACGGTCGGCAAAAAACTGGGAATGGTTGAAGAGGCTAGAATCAGAAAATGCCGGCTTTATAACGGGAAATACTATGATTCAATAAAAATGGGATTATTAAGGGAAGAGTGGGAAGCCCAGCAACATTCATGAATTGAATGTGTAAGTAACTTCACAGGATAAAAAACTTAAATCATTTCAAAAAAAGGCTAAAATGGCTTGGAACCCCAAGCTTATTCAGCCTTTTTATTATGTCTCTTAACTGTCACCCCAGATTACTGTATCACAGAATTCTAGCCATATAGAACTCATCTTTATATTGGCCATCGACAAGCAATGAATCTTGCTTCACTCCTTCAACTTCAAAGCCCATCTTTTTGTATAAAGTGATTCCTGCCCTGTTCTCTGACATCACTGTTAATTCCAGCCTGCGAATTCCAGCTTCTTTCCCCCAGCTAAAAAGCTCTTCAAAGAGCTTTGTGCCAATCCCGGCACCGCGGAAATCTTCCTTTATTCCAATAACAAGATAAGCTGTATGCTTATTTCGGCTTGCACTCCCTCCTTTTGCAATTAAATAACCTGCGAGTTCGTTTTCAGATTCAGCCAGGAAAATATTCGAGTTTTTTTCAGCCGTAAAAACCTTTATCATCTTCCTTTGAGCTTCAGGATTGAATTTCCTTTCACCAGGCCCAAAAAGCATAAAATTCGTAGTATTTTCAACCTCTCGAATGAGAGTGGCAAAACTCTCTGTATCTCGACCTTCCGCTTGTCGTATTATCAATTAGATCTCCTCACTTCACTCAATATCTATACTCTATTCAAAAAAACAGAGGGCAGTCCTCTGTTTTAAGAAAAGATGCTCTTAATGCTATCAATTAACTCTTTAAAGAAGTTAGAGACTGATTCCAGGAACCCTTTGTCTCCAACTGCTTCCTCGATTCTCTTTTGGATATCAGTTGAAAGATTTTCCAACTGAGTTTTAACATTATCAAAATTGATATTCAAGTCCCGCATCTTATTGAACAAGTCAACTAGAAGCTGTCTGTCTTCAGGGCTAAGCTGTATCTCAAGGGATTTTAGCTTTTCATCAATAATCTTCTCGATTTCTTCTTTTGTTGCCGGGTTTTGAGCAGCAATCTCTTTTTTGATTTCTGTCAGGAGCTCGCTCACTTTATCTTGATCAAGCCCCTCTTTTTTTGCCAGTTTTGTCGCCAGGTTCAATTCCTGGTTCGCAACTTCGGTTCGATCCTTATCCAGGGCAGTTCCTTCACCCTCATCATATGCCTTATAGATTCCCACTAGAGCCGAGTGGCCAGTAACCTTGACCGGTGAAGCGACATCTACAATAGCGTCCTCAATCCCAGCAGTCAACAACGCATTGGCATACATCTCGTCAGTAACTTCAGTAATATTCTCAGGAGTGACCTGGTTGATAACCAGTCCCTCTCCAGTATCCTTCCTGGTAATTTTGGCAGATGAATACATATTCGAATGTTCATCTCCGTTTATATAGGTTACAAGATCTTTTCCTGTTACGACGATTTCCTTAACCTTTGAAGAATCTTTGACTCCCAACAGCTTCCTGACCTCATCTTTTTGCTGATCAGAAAGTGCTTCCCCATACACAACAATGGGAGGACCGTATTTCTCGTTAATGACATCCTCGTCATTGTCATTGGAAGCAAATGCAGGAACAGCAGCATTCCCCAGTAAGATAACAAATAGGCTCAGTACTAGCGAGATTTTTATCAAGTGTTTAACTTTCATCATATGTTTCTCCTTCTTCTGCTTATTTCACCTACATATTTACCCTGCTTACACCATTTAGAACCTGAAAAATAATCCCGCTCATTTCAGCTCTTTTTTCAAAGGCTCCCTTATTAATACGAATATTTTCGCAAGAAAGTTTCATAAAAAAGAATAGCTCCTGAAAAGGAACAGGGAATTTCGTTTCACTTCAATTTCCACACAAGCATTTTGCCTTACTGAAATATATCATTTTCATTTAAAAATCTAAGATTCTCTGTTGATGAACCACCACTGCCAAACCCATTCATGTTAGGGTAAGAAGGGTACTCAGTGATACCTTCAGTTGTTGTCGATTGCCAGCCAAAGTAATATTGAGCTGGCGGAAAAAAATCAGCAAATAAAGAATCCGGTATCATTGATGCCATCAGTTTATTTTCTGCTTCCATATACTTTTGCCAATCTTCAGGAATAGAAGTATAGCCATATGACTTCTCTCCAACCTCTGCCCTGAAACCCATTTGTATACCGGGATCATAATGATGCTTCCCTTCACTGACAGAAAACCCGCGTTCTTTTATCAAATATAACGTCAAATAATCCAAATTATTCTCCGGATGAAAATTCCACATAATATAGTGTGATGCCGGGTCATCAGTATCAATCTTCCAGATTTGCGGCATGCTCCCGGTAGAAAAGCTTGATAATTGCCACTCATGCTTTTTCCACTCCCAAAAGCTTATACCATGACCTTCCTCTTCAGTAATGAAAGGAATATACACATGCTTGTCATCAAGAAAAATCCTGTCCTGTATTTCCGCAATTCCAACTCTATTATAAGGGTCATTCAAGGTTGCCTTTATTTTCTCCTGATCCGGAAGGGTTCCTGGAGACGCTAGATAATACCAATAAAAAACCCCGCCAGCAACCATTAACATCTGGATAAGCAAAAGCGGCACGAGCACCTTTTTGCGCATGAAGTTACTCCACCTTCTTCAGCAAAGATTTTTCTGCACGAAAGTATACTTGCTTTTGGCCAGTAGAAACCAGAATCCCTTTTCCATCTTGTTCTATAAATAGCATTGGTTCGATACCGCTGCCCCATTTTGCTGTGATTCCTGCCAGCTGATATGGAAACCTTTCTTCAGCTTTAGAAAGCTCACCTGCAAACTCAAAGGCATCGTAGTACCATTTTTCACTATATACAGCCTCTTCTTTGAAACTGTCTAATTGATCAAGAAGAGAGTCCCTGTCCAATACCTTGCTTCCAGCAGAGGGGTGCGTTTTAATGACCTTAGCTTTGTTGAGATCTGAAAGATAGGTTGATATTTCATTTGCAGGGAATATAGCCGAATGGATTAGAGGATTGATTAGCGAAACTGCCAAAAAGATAAAATTGGCCAAGAAACCTAACCAGGCATATTTACGATACTGATCCCAGCTTATGCCCTCATTTTTCCGCGAATAAATCCCATATAAAATCCAAACACCAAGAGGAAGAATGGCTAGTTTTATTTGCTGGTCCATGTATGGCAGGTTAATAGAGAAAGAGAATAAGCCAACAAAAAGAACAACTGCCAGTTTCCATATTATTGGTTTTACATCCTGCTTCCTATAAATCCGCCTTGCCAGAATAAAAATTGCACCCCAAGCCAATAAATTCAAAACAACACCCGGAGCGTGCATATGTACCACCTCATTTTCTTTTATTTCTTATTCTTAATTGAATAGACTGATGATAAAATATTTCGTCAACGCTAAATATTCCCTTGTATATGACTTGATTACTGCCTGAATTGGCGTCTTTGCAGGTAAACCATGTAAGGTCAATTCTTCATTGTCTGCAATCATCTTTGCTCGGTAAATATGGAAATCATTTGTCACTACTAAGCCGGCTTCTGCTCCTTCGGGTATGATTTCTTTTGAAAATCGGATATTTTCATATGTGTCAGTCGATCTATCTTCCAACAGCACTCTGGATTCTTCAATTCCATGCCCGATCAGTTCCCTTTTTATTGATTCGGCTTCAGATATATCCTCCCCTGGTCCTTTGCCGCCAGAGGCTATTGCAATAGTATCGGGGTTGTCTTTTAGATACATTGCTGCATGGTCAATTCTGTATTGCAATGCCAGGGATGGAACAGTTCCTTTCACACGTGCTCCCAGAATGATCATATAATCTGCATTCTCTGGCACATCCATTTTAGCGTTTTCAACTATTTTATAATGCAGGAAACCTACATAGAATAATGAAATGAGAAGGCATGCTGCCACAAGCTTTTTTAACAATGCTTTTTTTTTCATGAATTTCCCACCCTTCAAATTGCTAATCTAATATTACCATCGTTTACCATAGAAGGTTTGCAATTTTATTAAAAAAGGATAAAAAACATCAAAAATCGACTGTTAATCCGAATAAATTCACGGTCCTTTTCCCAAGAAGAAAATATGGTAGTGTTTCTTCACTTTCTTTGCCGAAAGCCAACTAGTTTTGTCACCAGGAAAGGAAAAGATAAAGAAAAAGCGAAATTTTATTAAAAGGCTGTTATTGTAAAGATCGGTGTTAAAATCCTAAAGCCGATTTTAACCTGATAAAAGCCATTTTGTATTTCGGTACTAAGTTTTTCAAGCTCTTTTCTCATAATAAGCGTTAATTTTGTGAAAAAACTTAGATATTTCAATCCTATTTTTGTAGTCAATAGCAACAAAGTTTCAGAAAAGAGCCTATTATAATGAGGAGGGATCAAGATGAATACTAGTGCAGTCGCAAAGCTGCTGGGGGTTTCACCGAGCACAATTCAACGCTGGGTGAAGCAGGCAAATCTTCAAATGGAGCGAACGGAGTTAGGTCATTATCAATTTTCTGAGGAAAGCATCGAGATCTTAAAAGACATCAAGGAACAGCTTAATAAAGGGGTTCTTTTGCAGGATTTGAAAATAAAAGGAAAAAAACACAGAAAAGCGGTTGTACCAGCTGTGAAGCGGGATTTCTCAGTGGATAAGCTGCTGAAGCGCATGGAGGAATTTGAAAGCAGGCTGGACAGGAAGGCAGATGAAGTAGTATCTTATCAAATTCTTCAGCATCGCAGGGAAATTGAGGAACTGCAAAATGAGGTAGCCAGGCTGAAAGAAGTGATTTCAGGCACGGAAGAAGCCGCAGCACAGCAGGAACACTTGGCCAAGGAGGAGAAACAACCATCTTTAACACCTATTTCTTCCTTAAGGAAATTAAGAAAGCGAAATATAATCAGTTCCTTTTTTGGATTTTAATTTGGCACATCAGGGATGTGTTCTTTTTTTTGCGAAGGCTCTTTTCGTAAACTTCGTTGATTTCACAATCAGAAGCTTATACTGGCTACTGGGTATTTTACGATTATTAATCCAATGTCCTGAATTCACCACAAGTACCGCATTTGTAAAAGCCAATAATAAACGATCCTTTTTCATTGATTAATACAGTTTCTGGAGAATCCAAAGAAAAAACAGACCCAGCAAATCTGAGTCTGTTTTAGATATCCTTAGTTAGACTTTCTGTACGTTTGTCGCTTGAGGGCCACGCTGGCCTTGTTCAACATCAAATGTAACTTCTTGTCCTTCATCTAAAGATTTGTAACCTTCGCCCTGGATCGCTGAGAAGTGTACAAATACATCTTCCCCGCCTTCACGTTCGATGAACCCAAAGCCTTTTTCGCTGTTAAACCATTTTACCTTACCACGTTCCACAATTGTTGCCTCCTAGCGATTAAGAAAATTGCAATTTAACCTTGCGTAATTATTATATCCTTTCCAAAGCATTTTAAACTTAAAAAAGAATATTTTTATCAAACATTTAGCTTCCGGCAATTTTTTTATATGTATCCTCATCGCATATGACAAACATCTGTGTACCTTCGGGAATTTGTTCATTATGTTTCCTGGCAATATCAAGCGCCTGTCCGTCTGAAATGAGTGTTGCACCCATGTCAAAGAGCTCCATTGCCGCTTGTTTGTAGTTGGTCCAATGCGGCTTCTTATCAATTTTGTAGAGATTTTCCCCCTCCATATTGCTGAGCAGCTGTTTAAACAATTTGCTCGATCCAGGATAGATTGCCGCCTGAGCCATCAATTTAGATACGGATTCGTTGGATAAAATAAATTCATCAATGTTGGCATGTTCGAACAAGGCAATATGCTTTTCCTTCATGATTTCTGCAATCGTATAAATATTTTTATTGGATTGTTTCGAGATATGCTCCACCCTTGATGCAATGAGAAGTGTTTTTCCATCAGCATATTCAGGAAGTTCAATACGATCATCCGTAAAGACTGCTACAGACTTGGACTTCAGGATGTTTGCCTGCATGAGTATTTCTTCTTCTGCAGGATTTCCACTGACAAAATGAACGCGGTCATGCTGCACTGGCGACTCATTGCTATGATCGACAATGACTATATCACACTTTTGATTGGAGTTCAGGATTTCCTCAACGACATTCTTCAGTTTATCCCTGGAGGAACCGATCAAAATATAGTGGTCCTTTCCTTTATAGGTCAACTTCCCTTCCTCCTTCATTCTTTTATATAAAGTCAAGCTATCAAAGATTTTTCCGATGATAATACCCATTGCCCCAATCCCGACTGTATAAAGCAGTACCATAGTAAAAATCCTGCCTAAATCGCTGCTGGGTGAGTAATCACCGTAACCAACCGTAACTACCGTTGTCATTGTCCACCAAACAGCATCGAGGTATCTTGGGAAAGTATCGGGTTCTAGTGTTTTAATTATCAAGCTGCTTAATAAAATCACACCAAGTACGATCAAGGTGAGTTTCAAAAGGCTGATTTTCAGCAATTTCGTAAACAACCTTTGTAAAATCCACATTGGATGGACCCCCTTTCTTTTAAGCCAATCCCACTGGTAAAAAGCAAGAAAGGTTGTTTGTAATTTCTCCTCCGACACGGTAACCGAGTGCGGAAGGTTTTCCGTAAACAAGAAAGCTTCCGGTCAGTATATGACCTTGTTTCTCCCCTTTTTCCGAAAAATAAGTAGTTGAAGGCATTTCGATATACTGCTGAAAAATGGATGGTACATCCTGGTAGTTCCTGTGTTCTTCTTCCATTATCAGGTTACCAGTCGAGCTGTAAATCTGTACTGTGTCTCCTTCTCTCCCGAAAATCGGCTTTTTAACAAAAGATAACTTTGCGTTGTAAAATCGCTCTGCTTCCAAATATGTTGGCAGGAAATATTCCTCAATCCACTGATGCTCTTCGGTTGTGAAAAAGGGATCCTTATTTTCGTGTAATCCCCATATGACCGCCTGTACGGCTTTATTCTGCAATAAGAAGGCAGATGGAGGATTGATCATCGCTAATTTCTTTGTTTTTACCAGCTCAAGCAGCCATAAACCGATTTTATTTCCTGATTTGTCTTCATCCCTGATAAGGCTTTCTACCGGGAATGTCTGACGATATAGGATGTCAATCTTGCGCCCCGTTTCATCATAGAGCCCAGTCTCTGGTATAATCTTTAATTTATCTAGTGAAATGAACCTGGAAGGCAGGCCATATAAATCCTGCAAATATAAGACTGTATTTCGGTCTTCAATATTGTCTTCATGCGCGGTGAAAACCACATATGGCTCTGTCTCCTCCAGCCATTTGGCTGATGAAGCGACAGCAGACCTGACAGCTCTGGCCAGCAGATCTTCCATTCCCTCATTAGGGTTCCCAAGACCAAATTGAGCAGCTACAGAACCATTTACATTAAATAATTCCTTAATGAATGTTGGAGTATCAGCATTTATCTCGATGCACTTATATGTATTTTCAGTTTTAATCAGATCAAGCCTTGCAATTACGCTTTCAATATTTAACGTCCTGAGCCGTATAAAATCGAGGGTTTCTTCCGGATACCCAAGTTCCCTTAAGGTATCCGGATGAACATTTCTAAGGAGCTCACTAACTTTGAAAAATATTTTACCGATCCTATTTGTACAGATCCTGATTGCTTCTGCTTCCCGCCCATCAATGGTCGAAATATCATACAATGCATATTCTTCACCATACAAATCTGGCCAAAAATTCTTGATTCCACGATAAAAATGTTCTCTCTTTGTTTTATAGTTTTTCATGGAATGCCTCCTATTCCATGTCGTTTTCACCAATGGCTTTCACATACAGAACGTAAACTCCCCGATCTTCATCCACTTCGGTAGAGGTAACAGCCATCTGGCCAAAGCCAGGAATATCAACAATATCCTTTATTAAATAGCGGATTACATCAAGGTGAGTTCTGCAAGGAACAGCTGAAAGCAACTTATAGTTCTCACTTTCTTTGTACCTGCGGAATTCCACGTGGATCCCCATTCCCCGATAACTTTTCTCATCAAGGACATAATTGTTCATGCCCCGGTCCTCAAGAACGAGTATCTCTTCATCCCCAACCATCTCATTGGATAACAGTTCATACTGGGTTCCTTTAATAATAAAATAAGTACAAAGCTGGCGGGCATAAAACTCATCTATCCCGACATTCGGGATCGTATATTCGTATAATGGTTCATAGTTGTCTTTTCCATCATGAATGAAGTAGGTTAGCTTTTTCATGGATGCATTGCCCTCCTAATACGACAGACTTTTCGCGACAATCCAGCCTACTGCAAGGGAAAGTGTGAAGAGAATGACACCCACCGAACGGTTATCTTCTTCAATCGCTTTTTGGAGACTATATCTAACCGTGACAACCTCAGCGACAAAGAATACAATGATCTGCGTAAAAATTCCTATGGAGCCCCAAATCGCCATATCGAGGAGGGAGATCGAATATTCAGCAGCTGCACCAAGCACAATGGCAAGTCCTAGCATTTTCCCTCCAAGTGAAAGAGCAGCTGTTATATTTCTTTTGCCAATCAGTTCAAACTCCTTAATTTTTGGAGTAGCCAGCACGAATAAGCCGACACCTGCCGTTAGCAAAAGCAATCCAAGTCCTAAATAAGCGGCAAAATTCAAATATAAATTCATCTTTGTTTCTCTCCCTTAACCGCCAGTAGTGCTTCTTGACCCGCTGCCGAATCCTGAACTGCCCTTTGGCGAAGTATTTTTATAATTACTGTCCAGTCTTGCTCCTTTGAATGAAGTACTGTTCTTGTACTTCATATAATCATTGCTCTTATAGAGTAATGATCGGTTCGCAAAGAACATACCAGCGAAAAAGTAATGTCCAAAATATGGAGAGTTGTTATCATCACATTCCCAGACACCATCTTCATTGTCCCATTCCCAGTCTGAACAATCGGTCCCTTCTGGTACGGGAGGAATATCTTCGTCCTGTTCAGAATTCCAATCCTGCCCTTCATCGCCGGATACATCCGGTTCCCAACCCCGGTCCGGAATGGCCTGTGGGTTGTTATTGCAACCCGCGAGCCCCACCATCAAAGCCGTAGCAGATATACTCGCGATAACCTTTTTTGTTTTGCCCATTTATTTCACCTCTTTCTTATTGACGTAAATATTTACGGAAGACCTGGGAAAAAGTTTCAAATTTCTTCTTACTTTCCAGATAACAACCTTCCTTTTATTGTAACACTTTCCTCTTGCAGTGATGCTGAATTCTTAAATTACTATGGCACTTCCTTCCTGCGCTGCACGATTAAAGTGTAAATGATCAGGGTTCACTTTTTTCCTGTTAACAATCAATCTTTCCCATAAAAAAATTCCTCGAAATTAAATTCCTTTATTTCCGCGTTTCCTAATGCGATTTTTGCTAAAATAATTTCAAATAGGCATAAGCCTGCTAACATAATAATTCCTGCAACCATAATGACAACTCCTTTGTAATATGTTTGCATATGCAATAATTTATGGAACGCGTTTCAGGTCAAGAATAATCTTTGCGAGGTTTTTAAATGGCTAATATCAGAGAAATTGCCCGACTGGCAGGAGTGTCGGTTTCCACAGTGTCACGCGTGCTGAATAACCATCCATATGTCACCCCGGATAAACGGGAAGCAGTATTGAAAACCATAAAGGAACTGGATTACAGTCCAAATATTAACGCTGTCCATCTGTCCCGAGGAAAGACAAATATGGTTGGAGTCGTACTGCCAACGATCAATCACCCATATTTTTCTGAACTCCTGGAAGGAATTGCCGAAGAAGCGATAAAGCATAGTATCCAGCTGGTTATCTTCCAGACAGGCTATAATCTTGAAAAGGAATTTGAAGCATTAGAACAACTTCGAGGCCACCTTATTGATGGAGTTATTATTGCTTCACGTGCTATTCCGTTTGATTCACTTATGAAGTATAAAGATACAGGACCGATTGTGTTATGTGAGGATTCTGATTTAGAGGAGTTTCCTTCGATATCAATCCAGCATGTTGCTGCATTCAACCTTGGATTGGAACATTTACTTTCCAATGGACATGAGAGGATCGCCATCTGTCTTGGAAGACTTGAAGGAACAAATAGCAAGAAGCGACAGCAGGCATATGAGGAAAAGATGAAGATGATTGGCCAGAAAGTTCATGGAGAGTGGATTATTGGTAACTGTTTACTTATTCAGGATGGAAAAAAAGTGGTGAATCAATTTCTAAAAATGAAAGAAAAGCCAACTGCCTTTCTAGTCGGTAATGATCAAGTGGCAGCCGGAATTATCACGGAAGCCATAAAACAAGGCCTTGATGTACCTGGGGATGTAGCTGTATTGAGCTTTGATAACCATCCAATATCTGAAATTTTGGGAATAACAACAATAGACATACCCACTAAACAATTAGGTACAGCTGCCTTTAATGCATTTATCAAGCGAACTGGCGTTGATACATATGCCAAGAAGGTCACTCTGCCATTTAAATTAATTCAGCGACAATCAGTTTAGAACCAAAAAACCTGCCATCTTTGGCAGGTTACTTGATACTATATTCTGCTTTTACGATTGATCTGCTCAACGGTATCGTCTGTCATATAATAATCGTGGCAAACCAGCAAAGTCTCTTTTAATGAATCAGGGACCCTCTTTGAGTCGTACCCACAAATGGTGATTAAATTTGTGGCCTGAAGCATTAAGTCCGCTTCTTTTTCGTATTCCCCAAGATTCTGGAAGATTTCCTTTTGGTCTCGCCATTCAACATGGGCCCAAGTCTGAATAGGAATATTATTTTGTAAAAAAGGCGCAATCATATTTTCTAAATAACTTAAAATTGTTTCTTTATGGAAATTGCCGCGATAGCAATAGAAGTCATAATTATTGATTGTGTGAATCATTTCCTGTTGTTCCTCTCCAAACTCGGCCTGGATTCTCTTCTGGATTTCAGGCATAATCCGGTCATTTTCTATGATCATGATGTGGTTGCCGATTCCGATAGCCGCCGTAATATATACTATCAAATTATCAACATATTTCTCTTCATTTTCGAATGTATAAAAAATATGGGCACCAGTTTCTTTCACACTTTGGAGCAAATCCTCGATTTGTTTTTGCATTGTATCAGTCTCCTCCTGAATTCAAGGGAAACAAACAATGAATTCGCATATTCGAAATATACCCTTTATATTAACATATTTCTTGTTATTAATCGATTAAACTTGTTTATGATTCAATCGAGCCCTGTAATATATATTTAAATCAGGAATTAAATATCCTATCACTTTCACAAGAATATTATACCATGGGGCCTGCAAAAAACTCACCGAACGTTAAATGTCCGGTGAGTGAACTTAGTTAGTCCATAACGAAAGTCTTTAGTTTACTGGCTTTAGTGTTCAAATCACTTAAAGCTTCTTTGTATTCTGTTTCTAACTGGCTAATAATTTCCGATGCGGACTGGATCTTTTCAATGGCTCCAACTCCCTGCCCTGCTGACCAAATGTCCTTCCAGGCTTTAGCATTTGTCTCTCTCTGCATCGTATCAAAATTAACAGTATCCTTTTTCTTGAGAGTTTCTGGGTCAAGCCCGGCCCTAACAATACTTGGCTTCAGCATATTCGCTTTGACACCTGAGAAAGCATCGGTGAGAATAAGGTCTTCTTGTGTTGCATCGACCACCATTTGACGATATTCATCATTCGCCATACTCTCTTGTGCCACTATGAATCTTGTCCCCATATAAGCAAGGTCTGCACCTGCTGCCTGGGCAGCAAGTACCGCTTTTCCAGTGGTGATTGAGCCTGCCAGAACAATGATCCCATCCCAGAACGTTCGTACAGAATCCACAAAAGCGAAGCTATTCAGTTCCCCAGCATGGCCACCTGCTCCATTCGCGACCAAAATCAGACCGTCAACCCCTGTCTCTGCGGCTTTCTTCGCGAACTTCACATCACTGACATCAGAGAAAACAAGGCCTCCATATTCATGGACAATATCTACTACTTTCTTAGGACTGCCAAGTGACGTGATAACCAACTGAGGTTTATGCCTTTTTATCAAAGCAAGCTCTTCTTCAAGCCTGCTGTATGTACTATGTACTACCATATTCATAGCCCAAGGTGCCACTTTCCGTTCTGGCTCTTGTTTTTTCGCTTCTGCTAAATCGGCATTCAACCTTCCCATCCATTCGTCAAGAACTTCAATTGGTCTGGCATTCGGAGCTGGAAATGACCCAATTACTCCGTTTTTGCAGCAGGAACTAACCAAATCAGGACCTGAAACAAGGAACATTGGGGCAGCTATTGCAGGAACAGAGAGTTGGTCCCACCAGTTTTCCGGAATAACTTTACTCATTGTATCACCCCTTCTACATTTCTAAATTTTCTGAATACCTATATCATAGTTTAACTTACAGCTTTTTTCAATCTTGATCAAAATTTATTCTTTTTAAAATGCTCTTTTCTCAAACTTTGTTGCTATTGACTACAAAATAGGATTGAATGGCCTATTGTTATTCGCAAAGTTACCTCTTTTGTGATAAAAGAGCATGCAAACTAAATACCGACCTGCAAAATGGCACATTACCTTAAAATCGGCTTTAGGATTTTAACAACAATCTTTACGATTTTAAAAACAGGCTGTTTTCGCCTTGATTGTTCCTGTTCATTCACGTACATTCTGTTTGAGCAAGCAATAAAGTTAACGAAAAGAAGCTTAAAAAAGAATCCCCACATCAATGCGAAGGATCCTTGCGATATTTCTGCTGAAGTTTTTTAAAGCTGTTATGAATCCGGTTTAAAATGGCATTGTTTCCCTTCTTCGGGTTTTTTAAATACCATCTCCAAATAAATTGACTTCCTTCTTCTATCAGCAGCAAAACAACGATTGGCAGCAGCAAGAGCCAAATCCAGTTCCACATATTTCAGGCTCCTTTCAAATGGATACAATATCCTATTCAATTCTTTACCTCAAAATGTGCGAATCCTAAACATAAACTGGTTTCAGTTTGGGTGCTTGTATTGCATTGCCCTTTTATTGTCTCTGCATCCTTTAGTGGTTGGGTCTTGGATGATTCCTAGCTAGGCAGGAATCATGAATACTCCGTTCACCAATATTGTTGCTGTTAATCATTAATTGCTTATTCAATGTATATAATCGAGTAAAAAAGCATCCGATTTTTGAAGAAAAAGATTACTAGAAACATTATTCTCTTAATGAGCACCGATAATTACCCGATCTTCCAGCGCAATCTCCCAATCAAGCGGAATAATCTCCCGAAAAAAGAGCGGAATTGCCCGAAAACCAACCATAATCATGCCGTCAACCATATTAAGGAAAAAAACAGAGTTATTTGGACAGGAAAATTCAAGCAATAAAAACATTTTTTTGTGAGTAAAAATGATAACTGGAAAAATCACTCCATCATATCATTAAAAACCTGGTAGATGTGCATCTTCATGCTTTACTACTTGCCAAGATTTGCGAGATCAAGGGCTGTTTTACCATCAAGTAATAGTGTAAAGAAAGCTGCCTTCCCTAACTTTTTCGAACCGAAATATTAATAAGATTAAAACATTAGCCCAGGAGTATTTCTGAAACTGACACTCCAATCAAAAAAATCCACCACTCCTTCCAACTTTTCCTTTCTATTTAATTAAATTACTCGCAGCTGGAATTGGTCTTCTGCTTTGTCCCTCTCGTATTAATTTTTCCTTTTTTTATCTAATCTTTCGGAAATATCTTCACGGTGAATGAATATTATGATCATTACGAGTATGGCTGAAACTAAAATGGCAAGTTGATGGATTGCCAGGAAATAAAAAAATACAGGAATTAAAACAAAGGAACCCAGTCCTGCAAATGTAAAACTCTTTAAAAAGGGATAAAGTAAAAGAAAACCCGAAATAATAACCAAGGCTGTTAACGGTTCGAAGGCGAGCATGCCTCCTATAAATGTAGAAATCCCCATTCCACCTTTAAATTTTAAAGTAATTGGCTTAACATGGCCAAGTATTGCAAATCCCAGTCCAGTTATTGTTAATTCAGGCGGCAGTTTTAAATATTCACCAAGAATGATTACTAATACCCCTTTTAGCGCATCACCAAGAAAAGTCAAAATAAATGATAGCTTTCCATGTACCCGGCCTGCATTCCTCGCCCCAACGTTACCGCTGCCTTCAACTCTTATATCCTTTCTCCCAAGGAACCTAACAACGAAATAGCCAGCCATCAAGCTGCCAACAAGATATGAAATTAAAAGGTAACTAAAAATAACCATGGCGACACAACCTGTCCTAATAATATTAGTAGAGTTTATTCGTTAAAAAGCCAATAAATTCCTTCAACTAAAATCCCAGAACAAAAAGCGCAAGCGCCTCGTTAAGCCCCGACAAGCGCTGCCCTCCTATGACGCCACGTCCTCCCAAAAGCTACCGCTTTCGGTCGTGCGATGATTCGCTTCGAAGCTTTCCTTATCCTGCGGCTGGAGGGTCTAGCACATCGTGTGCCTCGGAGGGCCTGACAGTGAAGTCGTTCTTTGCCTCATTGGCAGGACCGAACTCGAAAAGTATAGCCGACTGCTTAGAAACGCAGAAACTGGAGACTCCGACCCTGCCGGCGGAGTTGAAGTTTCGGAGTTTCTAGGAGGCGACACTAGACAATTCGAAAAGCGGAGGCGACTGCCCAACTCCGACAAGCGTTGGAGGGCCTGACAGTGAAGTCGCTCTTTGACTTCATTGGCAGGACCGAAACGTCTCGAGGAGTTAGGAGCCGCAGCTAGACAAGCGACTCGAGGGGCTAGGCGCTGGAGCTGGATTAAGAAAACTTCAGAGAGTTATCCACTACTCAATAACTTTTATAAATTCCTTAACCATAAAAAATCCCGGCCAGAAGAGACCGGGAATGATTTCTATCCTTGTTTTCCTATTTGAGTTGCCTGGTCCAGCAGATGGCGGTCCGCTTCCCTATCAATTTTCATATAGATATAGAATAGTAAAAATACAGCGCCAGATACCAATCTTAAGACTGCCGCAAGATTCATGGCCGTATCAATTGAACTTAATTGAAGCAGGTAAACCCCAACCTGCGGTGCAATAAAACCAATTATCGCTAACAGGATATTGTATTGTGCGATAAAGCTTCCCCGATTCTCCTCCTTCGTCACTTCCAGCAGCTGATTAAATAACAAAAGCACGGTTCCCGAAACAAACAGACCAGAAGTAAAGTTGACGAAGGTCAGGTAATACATATTTGTTGAGAGTATCGTTAGGAATGGGGCCGATGCCATTCCTACCGCTGTAATCGCCAGCATTTTTGCATTGCTGTGCTTGTCAGCCATCCTTCCCCACCACTTAAAACTGATGATCTGGCCAACTTGATTCGCCACAGTTATGATGCTGATCCAGAACCCAGTCATATGAGCGACTTTGATGTTGTAAATATTAAACAAAGGCCAGGCCAGCTGCCAGGCAAAGTTGAAGAACAAGCCGCAGATCAAGAAATAAATGAATGGTTTATGTTTATAAGCATCCCAGCCAAAATTAAATCGTTTCTTATCTCTAACAATTTCTTTCTTCTGTTCTATATGTCTATTTAAATACACTACTTCTACTATCCCAAAGAGGAATGCGAGAATGAAGAGGATTTGATATGGCAGTGGATCCGACTTATCAAACCATTGCAGCCCTACTCCAATCATCAATGTCGTAAACATACCAGCAATGGTCAGTATCCTGTTCCTCTCACTAAAAAAACTGCTCCTGCGGCTGTCTGAAATAAGGTCTCCGATAAATGACTGCCAGCTAAGCATCGCGAAGGAACCGGGAAGATTCATAAGGCCAATCAGTAATACAAATGTCCAGGCCCTGTATTCTTCCGGCAGGTAAATGACCAAAAACATTCCTGGCAAAAATAAACGAGTAAACAAAATCGAGGTACCAGTAAACCTCTTTTTTTCTCTCAGCCTGCCCATGATTACGGTAGCAAGGATCATAGCGAACATGCCAACTATTTGAGGCAGAGAACTGATTAACCCAACCTGATAATTCGTGGCACCAAGAACACTAATTGCAAATAATGCGAAGTAGTTATTGCTCATACTTGTGACAATTGTTGAAGCGACACCATTTATAATGCTATTCTTTTCATTCCTCTTAGTTATTTGTGAAGGACTTTCCATACATTCCTCTTCTTTCGAATCATTCAAATTATTTTGGATATCGAAATATCCACCTAATTTTACTCCTTCTGGTTTTTCCTGACAATATGTTTTTCTTTTACAAAATAAACAAAGAATCTTCTGGAAATTCATGTTTGCTTTCAATTCTTCTTTTGAGTTATTAACTCTGAATTACTCCACAAAAAAAAGGAGCACATGGCCCCTTTGCACTCAATTATACATTCTTTAGAACTAAGTTCAATCTATTGTTCCGTTCGCTTCTTTCTTCCTCTGTCGCAAGGTCATACTTCTTTAACAAATGAAATACCTCGTTCAAGATGTCCTGGGTATGTTCTTCCTCAAAAAATCGGTTGAACAATGGATGCATGTCCTGTGGAAGGAATTCCTTTTGTGATTGATATTTTTCCTGGACATCCGTTTTGCTGTGGTCAATATTGCATTCTCCCATAAATGATCCCTCCTAGTATATATACCATTAGAATACCAGACTCTCTTCGTTTTACCCAAAATTTTTATTCCGGCCATTTCCTGTCTAATGGAAGTTTTATGGCCTCGAATTCAAGGTCTTTTACTAACCGAAATGTATAGTGAGGTAGAGCATTGAAATCAAGCCGAGGATAAATGAATACGTTGGAAATTTCACATGATGATCTTCCTGGCTTTCCGGGATCAGTTCTTTGTATATGACGAAGAGCATTGCCCCCGCGGCAAAACTCAATCCATAGGGTACAAGACCTTCCACTTCAGAAGCGAGGAAATATCCAATTGCTGCCGTTACTATTTCTACAGCTCCCGTAAAGGTAGCAATCAAAAGGGCCTTCATCCTAGACATTTTCTGATGGATTAAATAAAGTCCAACGAGAAATCCTTCAGGTGCATTTTGCAGGCCGATTGCAAAGGCAATGATTGAACCAAGATTTTCTTCCCCGGTACCGTAACTAACTCCGACTGAAAGCCCCTCGGGCAAATTATGCAGTGTTATTGCTGTAATGATGACTAATGTTTTTCGATTAACACCTGATAAAAATTTAAAGTCACTTGTGTCCAGATCTTCCGTCTTCGAATTAATAAAATTTAATACAAATGTCCCTAATAACATACCGATGGATAATACCCAGATATTTGATGATTTCAAAGATTCTGGTATCAAACTGAAGGTTGTGGCCGCCATCATTATCCCCGAAGCATAACCAAGGAGTAATGATTTTAACCTTGATGAGACATTATTTAGAAACAAAACTGGAAGTGCTCCGATTCCTGTTGCCATTGCAGAGATGACAATCCCTAAAAATGCTTCTGCCATAACTTTTTCCAATGCCTCCTAATTTACAAAAGTAAAATACTTTTCCCTTAAATCAGGAAGTTACACTTGGAAAAAATTTATCAATGTCGTTCATGGTGCAACCAATTCAACCTTCATGCGATCAGGTCCTTCAAAAAATACTGCATAGTGATCTGTTCCCCCTGCAAAAGGGTGTCTATCTTGATAAAGGATGGTAAGATCTCTTTCCTTAAGTTTTGCCGTCATTTGATCCACCTGTTCTCGTGATTCTGCATAAAAAGCAAGGTGATTCAAACCCACGCGGGATCGGTGATATCCAGATTTAATAAACTTTTCTTCGGCTTGTACAAAAACTATATAGGTCGTATTAAACTTCCAACTTATGCCCCTATCCCATTCCTGATAGACTTCATATTTCAACTCACTTAGAAACCAGCCCCAAAATTCACTGGCTTTATTTAGATCTGTTACATTGATTTCAACATGGTGCAGCATCTCAAACATCCTCCTGGCAAAACCTTGTTTTGTATTTTGAACCCTGCAATTGGAAAGACTATGACAAAATAAAAAAGGAAGTCATGTTATGTTTCTTGCTATTACTGTGGCGGTGGTTCTGATACTTGCTTATTTTTTGGTTGACTGGAAACGATGGGAGAATTTCTATCCAACGATTCAATTTTATATAATATGTAATTTAATGTATAACTTTATATTCTTCAATCATACGTTATGGGCTTATAAGCCAAAATCACCTTGGCTGAATCATACATTCATTGAGTTGGCATTTAGTTTGATCATCATCCCCATCGTGTTAATGATCTATCTAAAACATATCCCAAAAAAGTTTAAAAATACTCTATCCTATCTAGCTGCATGGGTAACTATATTTACTGTTGTTGAATACTTTTTCCAAAGGACTGGAATGTTTATTTATGAAAATGGATGGGGAATAATTAATTCGGCTCTCTTCAATGTCATTATGTTTTCTGTTCTCGGTATCCACTATAAACGGCCTTTATATGGCATATTGCTTTCTATTCCCATTATAGCAATACTGCTTTTTTTCCATCATCCTTCATTCGGTGACTTGAAGTAACCTTCCTGTCTCTGCCAATTAATATGCTCATGGCTTCTGCTTTGATTCCTGGACATCATTGCTAATATAATAGAAAGAGGTTATTAACATCTTTGACGATTGCTTGCTTTGTCTAATAAGCAATCATAATAAAATGGCCTAGATTACAGTTTTCCGGGAGAATTTATGATACGTACAATTTCTGTTAGTCCTTCAGGGGACATCCAAACTGGTCTAAGCATCGACGCATTGCTATCAGACACTAATCATTGGTATTGGATCGATTTCAGTGAACCTACTGATGAAGAAATCCGATTATTGAACGCGCCATTACAGTTTCACCCTTTATCCATTGAAGATTGTATCCATACACTTCAAAGACCTAAGCTCGATTATTATGATGATTATCATTTTTTTGTTTTTCAGGCATTGAACGGGGAGTCTATGCAAAAAGAAGAGGTTGATTTATTCCTTGGACAGAACTACATTGTTACATACCATAGCGTCCGCACAAGTGAAGTAGAAGATGTCTGGAAGAGATTAGAGTTTGCAAAGGCACCTGGTGAATGGAACCCATCGATTGTTCTCTATCATGTTTTGGATAAGATAGTCGATAATTATTTTCCTCATGTATATCGAATAGAGGATTTATTGAATGATATTGATGAGAATTCAGCCGACCGGTCAATGGAGGAACTTCTTGAAGACTTATTTGATACTAGACATGAACTGCTCTCATTAAGGCATACCATCACTCCAATGAGGGATTTGGTATACAGGATGATTAATTCTCATCGTCTATCAGGAGTGCTTGAACAAAAAGAATATTTCGCCGATATTCATGACCATTTATTGAGACTGGCAGAAAAGGTGGAAGCAAGCCGTGAACTGACAACAGATATGCGGGACAGCTACTTGTCAATCAATTCACATGAAACCAATAGGGTAATGAAAGTGCTGACTGTGATTACAACCATTTTCATGCCCCTCACCTTCATAGCGGGAATCTACGGGATGAATTTTGAGAATATGCCGGAACTCTCCTGGCAATTTGGATACTTTGGAGCATTGTTTGCCATGTTTGTCATTGGAATGACCATGTTCTTCTGGTTCAGGAAAAAGGGCTGGTTTAAATAAAGGGCTCTTTTCTCAAACTTTGTTGCTATTGACTACAAAATAGGATTGAATGACCTATGTTTCTTCACAAAATAAAAGCATCTTATGAGAAAAGAGCTTGCACACTTAATACCGACCTACAAAATGGTTTTTTATCACGTTAAAATCGGCTTTAGGATTTTAGCAGGCTCTTCACGAAAACAGCCAAATAATGCAAAAACCATTGAAGCCACAGCACAGGCTTCAATGGTTTTTTTCGTTCTGCTTTTCATCGTCCTGCTGCAGGTTTATAAAATCCTCGATCAGGCATTTACTGCTTACCATGATTCCTGATAAGAAAAATGTAAGTGTAACCGTGAACGGAAAATAATAATACGATAACAGCGAAGTGGCTATCGTCCATACGAGCCAGAGATATTTTTCATGATATTCAGCCATTGACTTCTTCCGCCTCCCAGTAAAGCTGGCTGATCGCATCTGCTAACGCTTCTATTGTATTCTTCAATTCCCTCATATTGTTGTCAACACCGCCAACCTCTACTACCAGTGTGTTTGCATGCAGATCCTGATTGTATATTCCATCTACGCCGATTCCCTTTTTGGGTAATACTCCCTTGCTGATGCCTGGATAATTCTTATTAAGGATTTTATGAAGGTCGTTTGCGAACTTCAGGTTCTTCTGAAAGTTCTTATTTTCCTCGCCTATTACAAAAACTAATCTGGCATAAGGCTCATTATTGATCGTTGTTGTGGTCGAATCCTTCCTTACAGAGTCTCGGTGAAGATCAATAAAATATTCTAATTTCTTATTGCCAGCCATTGCCTCTTGAACCAATGACCGAGAAACTTCGTATGACTTATGTGTCAGCCATCCTTTTTTATCCAGCTCCTGGCCTATATTGGTCTTATCTACGCTTGCTCCAATCCCTCGCTTCTCCAATTCCGTTCCGAGCAAATCACCAACAATGGTGATATTCGTCTTTCCATCAACAGCTTCATTTTCATTCTCTGCCCCTTCCAGTCCAAGCAATGGCAGGTAGGATTCCCAACTATGAGTATGATAAATGAATACCGATTTTTCTGTTGGTGATGAACCGGTATATATTTTCCCGCTGTTCAGCTCCTTCAATTCATTCGCTGCCATATTCCTTTCCTGCAGCAGAACCTCCATTGGAGGAGCAGATTCGATTGGGATATCCGTAAAATCAACACCTTCATCGGCAATTAGAAAGTTTGAATCAAATGCCATAAACCCTGGGATTCCAGTCCTGACCAGACTCCTAAGATCATTCATCTCAATGTTTGTAAGCAATTTGAATCCAGTAGAAAATATGGGTAAATCAGCATTGGACCCTGTCAATGCATGTCCAATCAATGGGTTCTCATAACTTATGATCCTCAGGAAAACTTCTGCTCCAATATCTCCGTTTACTTTGAATTTAAAAATGCTGATGTTCGAAGAAGAAATGAAACCGGCTATTAGAAAAAAACTGAATGTGCAAACAATAATAATTAAAGTTGAAACCATTTTTCTATAAAGATTGACCCATATTCCAGCCATTCAATCACCCTTTTGCATGTGATACCAATTTGCAAGTACACTCTCTGTTAATCCATAGATATGTACAAATGAAGATTTTAGACTAAGGCTCTTTCTCAAATTTTGTCGCTAGCGACTAAAAAATAGCATTGAATGACCAATTTTTACGAAAAGCCTAGACTAAAAAACGCCTGGACAGATGTCCAGACGCTCAGTTAGAAATATTTCTTTTTCCAAAAAACAAATGCGGTTAATCCGGCTAATAAGACGGCCATACTGATTGCCAGGATAAACGCATACGGATTGTGTTGAAATGGAAGATCAACGTTCATGCCGTAGAAGCTTGCTACCATAGTCGGAAACGATAGAATAATAGTAATGGATGTAAGAAACTTCATTACCATATTAAGATTATTTGAAATAATAGAGGCGAATGCATCCATCATTCCGCTTAAAATGGAGCTGTATGTCTCAGCCATTTCAATGGCCTGAGTATTCTCAATGATGACATCCTCCAGCAAATCTTTATCCTCTTCATACATTTTCAAATAATTGAAGCGCATGATTTTGGCAAGCACGACTTTATTGGATTTAAGTGATGTGGTAAAGTAAACCAAGCTTTTCTCTAATGCGAGAAATGCATACAATTCCTTATTTTTCATAGATTGATGCAGCTCGCGCTCAATCTCATTTGTCTTTTTATTGATTTGTTTCAGGTATCGCAAATAATAAATTGAAATCACATAAAGGATTTGCAGGGCAAATCTCGTTTTCTTAAAAGTATAAAATTCCTTTACTCTGTTTGTCTTGAATTCATTCAATACAGGTGTCTCTTTTAGAGAAACAGTTATGATACAATTCGGTGTTTGAATGATTCCAACTGGAATGGTTTCATAGATCGGGAAGCCAGATTCATCGTGAGTGATGTATGGATAGTCAACAATTATATAGACAATTCCGTCTTCCTTTTCAATTCTTGGCCGCTCTTCATCATCAAGGGCATCCTTTATAAAATCAACTGCGACTCCTGTTTCATTCGCCACTTTGATGATTTCATCTTCAGAAGGGTGTACCATATTAACCCAACAGCCTTTTATAATTTCTTCAACACGTGTTAAATGTCTTTCTTCACTGCTTTTATAGATTTCAAGCAT
Source organism: Bacillus sp. ISL-39 (assembly GCF_018613295.1). Classification (NCBI taxonomy): domain Bacteria; kingdom Bacillati; phylum Bacillota; class Bacilli; order Caryophanales; family Bacillaceae; genus Bacillus; species Bacillus sp. ISL-39. Next base: position 43,817 of record NZ_JAGGQM010000010.1, on the reverse strand, counting down.
TCGATCAACCTCCTCTTCAATTATTGAGGAAGCCAACTACCCTTTTTCAGAGTTGATAGTCTTGCAGCATTCAATTGTATCAAATCTAATAGATGATCGACTTCCCCGCACCTTTCGGGATCAGGTTCTTTTGAATAACCCAAAGATACCAACTCCTTTCTTTTTTCGCCTCTTACATCTTACTCCTGACAGGGTAAAACTACAATGAGAACTTTAAATGAAAAATTAAATTTTGATAAAATAATTTACATAATACCCAATAGGGTATATATTAATAACACAAGAAATACCTGTTAGGGTATAAAACAGGAGGAAGATTTGATATGTTAAATAAAATGACAAAATCATTCATTGCTTTTGCAATGGTTTTATCTTTACTTGCTGTTGGTATTCCAAAGCAAAAAGCTGAGGCTGCAACTACAGCCGCTGATGTTCTGGTAACTGTAGGGCAGATGGGTGCTGATTCTTATTCACAAACATTGGACGGAGTTCTTTATACAGTTGACCAGATTGGCTTCATGGCTGACAGGATCCTTTGGACTCAAGAACAAATTGCCTTTATGGCCAACAGGATTGTATACGTAACAGAGTTTTCTCAGAATAACACTGTTAAAGTGATCTATATGGCAACAGCTTTATGGCCAACTGGAACAGAGGATGGCGGATACACTTATAAGGTATCTCTTATGCCGGTTGCGATGCTCCCAGCTGGTTGGTAAATAGTAATGTAAAAAGGCGAATCATAGGTTCGCCTTTTTATTTTTAACTAAAAACCTTCTTGTACAGCTTTCCGTCATTGATAAGAGGCAACGCCAAATCATCACTTGTTCTGCTGATATTCCTGTCTTCCAAAGTTACTGTATTTTTTTCGCATTTTTCATGACTAGCCTACAGTATTCCTACCCTTACATCCCGAGCATTAAAAATGTTTTTTTCCGTAACATTAACAATATATCGTCGATTGAATATTGGGTTTTGCGTAAGTACTCCACATTTTACTGTCCCTCATGAATCACCGTGATTGGTTCATAGGAATAAACAGCGCCACAAACAACATCTATGGGAGAATTGTGACCTCCCTGCCTAAGAGTACCAACATTTCTTCTAATAGTTTCATTTGTTGCCCCAATTGATTAGACTACATTAATTCGTTTTGATGTATTTTTACCATTTATGCCCACAACTCCACGTTTAGAGGAATACATAACATTTCATTATTTCCTTTCCCCTTTAATTGAGTAACTGAGCGAATTTCTGCTCACTGACATATCAGGCAACCATAACTCATAGTGTCTCCTGCCTCCATAGAAATGGCTGCAACTTTCCTGAAATCCATCAAATCATATATAATGGAATTTAAATTAGGAAACAGTCCTGATTCTGTCAACCTGAATATGTACTAAAACCTTCATTCTTAAAAGGAGAAATCATATGCACTTACTGCAAAGATTCTGGGAGGCAGTTGTTCGATTCTGGAAGCGACGCCACCTGACTCAAATCTCGTTATTAATCTTATTGGTTTTCATATTGTTGTCGATCCTTTGGTTCGCCTTTATTGCAAGCAGGGCAAATGTTCAGACCCTAAAGGATGGATTGAGCCAGGCTACCACCATTTATGATCAGAATGGTGATGAAGCAAGCAAGCTTGCTACCAACCGAACTGGTGGTGTGTCGATAAAAGATATGCCAGAGCATGTCCCAAATGCCGTCATTGCAATTGAAGATGAACGGTTCTATGAACATAACGGATTCGATATAAAAGGTATCGCCCGTGCTTTCTTTGGAAACCTTTTAGCTGGAGGAATCACCGGTGGTGGCAGTACCCTTACCCAGCAGCTGACCAAAAATGCTCTGTTATCTTCAGAGCGGACATACAAACGTAAAGCAGAAGAATTATTTTTGGCTGTCGAGCTTGAAAAGGTGTATGAAAAGGATGAAATCATAGAAATGTACCTGAACCAGGTATATTTCGGCAGTGGAGCATTTGGAATTAACAATGCCAGCAAGAAATATTTCGCAAAGGATATTCAGGATGTCACCATTAGTGAGGCTGCTTTGCTAGCCGGCTTGCTTAAGGCACCTTCTGCCCTGGATCCCTACAACAATTACGAGGCTGCCATCAAACGCAGGAATGTTGTTCTTTCTAAAATGAACGAACTAGGGATGATATCTGATACCGAGTACAAAAAAGCAAAGTCAGAGAAAATTGAATTGGAAGATGGGGGCGGTTCTCTCGCCGACCGAAAATACCCTTCATATGTTGATGCTGTTTTGGATGAAGCAACTAGTAAATATGGTCTCACACAGGATGAAATCATGACAAGAGGCTATCGAATTCATACTGAACTGGACCAGGACATACAATCCGGCCTGGAAAAAGTATACCGACAGGATTATCTATTCCCTGATCGGGCCAGTGATGTTCTAGTACAAAGTGGATCAGTCCTGCTTGATCCGGATAATGGAGGCGTCCGTGCATTGGTTGGCGGACGCGGCGAGAAAGTTTTCAGAGGATTTAACCGTGCAACCCACCTGAGGGCTCAGCCCGGTTCAACAATGAAACCACTTGCTGTATATACCCCGGCACTTGAAGAAGGCTATGAATATGACTCCATGCTTGTTGACGAGAAGATGTCATTTAAGAATTACAGTCCAAAGAACTTCTCTGATACTTACCAAGGAGAAGTTCCCATGTATGAGGCCGTGGAAAAGTCCATTAACATACCTGCAATTTGGCTATTGAATGAAATAGGTTTGAATAAAGGAATCGACGCTGTTAGAAGATTTGGAATCAAAGTGGAAAAAGAGGACCAGAACCTGGCCCTCGCCCTTGGAGGAATGCACAATGGTGTTTCCCCTCTAAAGATGGCTGAAGCTTATTCTGTCTTTCCAAATGGAGGGAAACGTCATGATGCCCACTTGATTACCAAAATTGTTGGTCCTACTGGCAAGGTCATCGCAGAACGTGATGGATCAACAACGCGCGTTACTTCCAAATCAGTTGCCAATGAAATGACATCGATGTTACTGAATGTTGTTGAAACAGGTACAGGGAAAGGGACAAATATTGAGGGTGTCGAGATTGCAGGGAAAACTGGCTCTACACAGCTCCCTTACGCAGATATCAACGGAACAAAGGATCAATGGTTTGTTGGGTATACACCGAACATCGTTGGCGCTGTATGGCTGGGATATGACAAGACAGACCGCAACCATTATTTATCCAGCAGCAGCTCAAGGGATGTAGTGCCTCTCTTCAGGGCAATCATGGAAGAGACAGTGCCTCACATTGAGCGGGAGGAATTCAAGGTACAATCAATCAACGAACGGAAGTCCGGTGCTGTTATTGATTATGAAGAAACAGAAAAAGCAATCAGGGAAAAAGCAACTGAACTGGAGAAAGAATTAAAAGAACGCGCTGGCAAGGTTGAAGAAAAACTGAAAGAGGAAGCGCCAAAATGGAAAAAAGTATTTGATCAAATGCAGGAAGATGCCGCTAAAGTCGGAGATAAGGTGTTTGATAAACTACGTGAGTGGCAAGGAGAATAAATGAAATTCGAGCAGCCTGAATTGGCTGCTCTATTTAATTGCTCGACTGCTGGTGTCAAATGGTGTTGTGGAATCATTTTTTCAGATTGGTGACTTAAATATCCAGTTTCTTGAAAATTCGGACACCAAGGGCCGTTGTTGGTGTCCTCAATATCCAGTTTCTTGAAAATCAGGACACCAATGACCGTGATTAGCTACCTAAATATCCATTCTCAAAAATAAGATCACCAACCGTCACGGTTGGTGACCTCTAAATTAGTGAAAAACAACTCCACTTGGCAGACCCTTTAGAATGTCTTCGAATAAATGCATGTATCCCTTAAATCCCCGTCAACGGAAACTGAATCATTCTTTAGGATTCCATCGAGAGCAAACCCGAGTCTTTCGGGGATGGCCCTGCTTTTAGTATTCAATGAATCACACCGTATTTCGATCCTGCGGGCTTTAAGCTCCCGAATGGCAAAATCAGTAATTCCCTGGACAGCCTCGGTCATGTACCCTTGCCCGCTATATCGAGTGTCAATCCAATAACCAATTTCAAATTTGGGTATGTCCCAGTTTATTTTATGTAAACCAGATGAGGCGACAAATTCACCGGTATCTTTCTTGAATACAAGAAGCCTCAAATCTGACCGATTTAAAAAATTCAAATACCCCTGTCTGATAACGACTTCTGTTTCTTCAACACTCTGTTCTTTTTGGGCAAATGGCATCCATGGCTGAAGTTCTTTTAATGATGCATTGATTGATTCACAGGTTACAGCTCCGTCGCCAGGCAGCGGCATTCTGATAAAAAGCCGGTCTGTTTCAAATTCAGCGGGAAAATCCAATAATATAGGATTCACCTTCACCTCTCCCCTTTCAATTTCCATTTAAAAAGAGCGGTCACAGGACCGCTCTATAACTTATTCTGCTTAAATACTGATATCCCTCTTTTGGAAAAAGAAAAAGGTGAGCATCATAAATATTGCGTAATATACAGCCAGTATGGCTAGCGATACAGGCATTGTAATATCCTCAAGAATTCTATCCTGAAGTGCATACACGGTCAAATCCAGATGCGGGAAGATCAGGAATTTCGCCCATGTATATTTATCAGCAAGCATCAGGATGATACCGCCGATTGTAGAAGAAAAGAAAAGAACGAATATCCCGATTCCCACCGCCAGAGCTTGGCTTTTAAATAATGTTGACAGCATAAAGGCAATTGTCATGATGATCAGCAGACTTGGAATGAAGTAAAGCATTTTTAACATGAATTGTGTACCAACTATGGCTACCTTTCTTCCTTCAAGCGTGATTTCAAATATCTTCATATTGTAATCACCACTGCCAAACAAAATCAATCCTATTATATACCCCGATACAATTAATGTCAGGACCAATAATAATGCATATATGATGACTGCTATATACTTTGACAACAGTATTCTCCATCGCTGATGTGGACGAATCAGCAGCTGCTTGATGGTTCCATCTGAGAATTCTGCAGCGACATTGGCACTGCCTACCACCACTACGAACAAGGTAACAAGTGAGCTCACACCCACTACTACGTCGTTCATGAAATGCCAGTTAGTCTTTTCATTTGGGTTAATATCCTGATCAAGAAATTGCTGTGTCTGCTCAATTTGGTTCTGAATCATTTTCTTTTCGTCATTAGAAGCAGAGGCCATCTGGTTTTCAAGCATTGTAATCTCTGTCTGGGTGTCCTGACGCCAATTTGGATTTGGATCTGCGCTGAATTTCATATAAATAATTCCGGCAATTAATACGGCCAACACGATTATGATCATATAGATCCAGCTTGCCATTTTGCCAAATATCTTCATTAACTCATTTTGGATTAAAGGAATCATATCATCTGCTCCTTCTTGCCTTTATTCGTGATTTCAAGGAACCGGTCTTCAAGAGTTGCTTTCACATTTAATATTTCGAAGACATCTATTTCATTTTCAACAAATAGCTTGTTAATCCTCGGGATTTGCTCTTTGCGCGCTGATAAGGTTATACGATTGCCTTTACTGGAGGTTACTTTTACATCTGTCATCTGTTCTGTCAAAAGCTTAGAAGCAAGGCGGGGATTCGATAACTCCACTTCTATTGTTTTAACCTCAATAGCTTCAGACGTTTCATTATCATTATACATAGAAGAAATATGTATTAATTTCCCCTTTTCAATGATTGCAAATCGGTCGCACATCAGCTGCATCTCTGACAATAAATGAGATGACACTAATACAGATGTTCCCTGGCTTGCAAGCAAGCGCAAATAATCCCTGAACTCACGAATTCCCTGTGGGTCTAGTCCATTAGTAGGCTCATCCAGTATGAGAATAGACGGTTTATGTAAAATCGCTTGTGCCACCCCGAGGCGTTGGCGCATTCCCAAAGAATAAGTGCGGACTTTATCATGGATTGCTTTTTCAAGCCCTACAAGCTTGGTCACTTCGTTTAGTCGTTCTTCCGTAATATCACTTAATGCCATACGCGCGTAATGTCTGAGATTTTTGTATCCACTAAGGTATTTGTAGAATTCAGGATTTTCCACTATAGCACCCAGTTCATTCATTGCTTTTGTAAAAGACTCATCCAAATCATGGCCATTTACAAGCACAGTTCCTCCTGTGCGATTAATCAAGCTAACAATCATTCGGATGATTGTTGTTTTTCCGGCACCATTAGGACCAAGAAGTCCAAATATTTCACCTCGTTCCACTTGAAAACTCACGTCATCAACGATTGTTTTTTTTCCAATCGTTTTAGTCAACTCTTTTACCTCGAGGGCAAATTGCGACATAGAATCTCCTCATTTCATAAATGTTATTTCATGGCCTCACAAAGATTAATACGATGAAAATTGTAAAAAGTTACAAAAAAAGCAAAAAAAGAATATCTTAACAATGCCCTCATTTTTATACTGTATATTGCCCACTCTTAATACAAACGATATAAATGATATTCGCTGGAATATCGTCTGTTTCAAAAATCCAATCATGAGGTGATTGTATGAGTTATAAAGATCATTTGGATCCACACTCACAACTTTTCCACCACACTTGGACTAGGCGCAAGCATACCAACTCGCAGGTAAATGGGGAAACCCAGGTAACAAAGAACACGCTGCTTGCAAGGAGTAACGCTAAAGCGCACCGCATGTTTTGATTTTTTGAAACTAAAAAGGGAAAAGGCGCGAATTGCGCCTTTTCCCTTTTAGCAGATTTCCTGTTTAAAATAAGCTCCCATGTTGCAGCCTTAATAGAAGGCTGTTATGGAGCAACAAAGTTTGAAAAAAAGCCTTATGAAAGGAACAAGCTTTATTAATCCTTAAAGAAAAATAAAATAAATGATTCCTGCCAAAATAATCCGATAGATCGCAAATGGCATTAATTTAATTTTATTGATAAGCTTCAAAAAGAATCTGATGAAAATCAACGCAAACACAAATGCGCTGATAAAGCCTACAGTGAAAAATGGCAATGCATCAATGGTAAAATACTGCCAGTTTTTTAACAGAGATATCCCGCTGGCGCCTAGCATGATTGGAACCGCCATTATGAAGGTGAAATCGGAAGCCGCGCGATGGCTCATACCGAGAAGTACTCCTCCCGCTATCGTGGAACCAGACCTTGAAAACCCTGGCCATAACCCAAGACACTGAAACAAACCTACTCCAAATGCCTGTTTATAACTGATTTGATCAACAACCTCAGTCTTAAGTGTTTTGGGTTGGAAGCGGTCTGCAATTATCAACAAAAAGGCGCCGACTACCAATCCGATGATGACAGTTTCTACGGAAAATAGATGCTCATCAATATAGTCCTCAAATAAAATGCCAGTCAACCCAGCAGGGATCAAACCTGCAATTACCTTAGGCAAACTCAGCCTCCCTTGGGAATCCCCGATTGAAACACCTTTTTCCAAACCTAATAAGTTGATGAATCGATCTTTGAATACAATTACCACAGCTAATATTGATCCTAATTGAATAACTACTTTAAAAGTATTGGCAACAGGTTCTGTAAACAATTGTTTAGAGTGTAACAGCAAATCATCGACAATAATCATATGGCCAGTGGACGAAACAGGTGCAAATTCAGTTAATCCTTCTACTAAACCGAGTATAAATGCCACAATTAATTCCCAAATGTTCATGAAGTGGTCTTGCTCCTTTAAGAGTTAAATTTAAAAGCTTGTCTCATAATTTCGAAAAACAAAAGCAAATGTACTTATTAATTTTTAACTTTAATTGGACATTTAGTCAATAAAAAAAAGCAGCATTATAAGCTGCTTTGAGTACTTCCCTTAAAAACAAGGAACTTTTGGCCAATATAGTTCGTGAGTGTGTAAATGATCGACCCTAGAAGGATTGCAGTATTGTCAGCGCCGATAAAAAATGGCCCTGCTGTTATCGCGTCCATTGTCCGGGTAATCAAACGGCTGATTGAGAAGGAAAGAAAATAACATGCCATCACAACTATAATGAATCTCGCTGCTCCAACATGAATGGGAACACTGCTTTTAAATGTGTAAATCCTATTCATTAAAAAGCTGACAGCAGCGCCTGCTGTATTTCCAGCGAATGTGGCATACCAAAACGGCCATTCCAGTTCATTTTTCAAAAAATACATCAGCCCCATTCCGACAATGGTATTGAGTAAACCGACCACCAGAAATTTAATAAATTCCGGAAAGCTTGCAGATCCAATTCCAATCCTTTGCGCCAGCTGGCTAGTTATTCTCAGATAGCTTCCGAGTTTCACTGATTGGCTCATAATCTGCTCCTTCCATGTTGATCAGCTTCCTCGATACAGGCAGATTATAGAGGTCAACATCAATAATATATTTCGGGCGCCGTTTAGTTTCTTTGTAAATTTTTCCTATATACTCTCCTACCAATCCAATCGCAATTAACTGCAGGCCCCCAATAAGCCATATAGAGGTTATTAAGGAAGTCCAGCCGAGTTCTGTATTCCCAAAAAGCTTCAATGTAAGAAAATACAAACCGAAAACAAGGCTTACGAAAAAAGAGAGGCATCCTACAATCATCACGAACCTTATCGGTGTCACTGAAAATGAAGTGATTCCATCAAAAGCAAACCCTAGCATTTTCTTCAAGGGGTACTTCGTTTCACCGGCATGACGTTCCTTTCTTTCGTAATAAACAATCGTGGAGTTAAAGCCTATTAATGGAACAATCCCGCGAAGAAACATATTGCTTTCCGAAAAATGCTCCAATTCTTCTACGGCCCTCTTGCTCATCAACCGAAAATCGGCATGGTTGAAGACTAGTTTGACCCCTAGCTTGTCCATGAGCTTGTAAAATCCTTCAGCAGTAAAACGTTTAAAGAATGTATCACTCTCCCTGCTGCTTCTCACACCATATACCACTTCGTAACCTTCACTGAACTTCCTTACCATTTCATTAATAGCATGAATGTCATCTTGCAGATCAGCATCAATGGTTACCATGCAATCGGATGCCTCTTTTGCTGAAAAAAGTCCGGCAAGTAAAGCATTTTGATGTCCTGCATTTCTTGAGAGCTTCAGCCCTTTAATCATTTCATTATCTAAACTGGCTTTGTAAATCAAGTGCCAGGTCCTATCCTCGCTCCCATCATCGACGAATAAGACTTTACTTTTTTCTGATACCATATTTTGCTTGATCAATTCACTTAGCTTTGCTGCCAACTGATCAATGGTCTCTTCCAAAACATCTTCTTCATTATAGCAAGGTACGATAATTGTGAAGATTGGCGGTTTCATTTATAAGCCTCCTTGGTGTTATAAAGCTTCATAGAGGTAAATTTTCCAGGCACTTTCCTTTGAATTAAAGATTTTATCAAGCTTCAGATTATTTTCTGATGCATTATCGATTGGGACTGAAGAGAAGATAAATTCCCCGCCCATTTCCTTAAACTGCTCTATGTTCACATCTATATTTTCGATTCTTCTCTTTGAGTTTTTTTTAAACATATAATGCTTTCCCAATTCATCGGTAAAAAGATAACAACGTCCGCCCCACTCATCAAAATAAACTCGGATCCGCTTATTTTTTTCAAGCTCATTTTCGATAATCTTCCTGAACTGATATTTATAACTTAGAGGATAAAAATTATTGTAGGTGTCCAGCGTGTAAAATCCATTATACTGAGCGATTGCTGGATGCAAGCCTATACTGGCAACACGATAGCTATCTTGGGGTTTTCCAATGTGATTTTTGATGGCCTCAAATTGTTCTTCTGCATAAAATTCTCTTACACTCGGTTTTTTTTGGAAAACAATCTCTTCATTTGTTAACAGGAGCAAGAATATTTGAGCAGCCATCAACCAGGGGATTGATTTCCGCATTATCTTTTCCTTCCAGAGAATTTTCAAACCGGTGGCAAATAGGATGTACAGGATTAATGGACGCAAGAAGTGATACCTGGCAAAATTAAATGTATCAAGAAAGTGGAACCTTTCCGTTAATGGGAGCCACCCTTTATAAAACCAAAAAGCATACCAGGCAGATAAGACGAAATTCAGCACAAATAAGAAAACAAAACTGCGCTCTTTCCCCCACTTCCTATGTTTCCAAATCAAAAATATCGCTGCGATTATAACTGGCAATATAATAATCGTATGTACAGTCATGACATGATGATGTCCTAGAATGAAATTTTTGAACGTAAGCCTGACGGAATGCCAGAAAGTAAGACGGGCATGAAAGTATTCATCTCTGCTATTCGGTTCCCCATCAAATAAAAAGGAATATACCAGTCTGTAATCAGTGATTAAGAAAACAGCAGTCATATAAGCTATTGAAAAAAAGAATCTCCAATTCCAGCCCTTACTGCGAATTACATCACTAAGCCAAAGTAAACCCATTGCACTGAGGAAAAAGAAAAAACCCAAAACGATACTTGAGTAAAATGGCAAAAGTGTAAGCGCAAGATAATGCGACCAGGCACCTCTCATCTTTCTGATATGCAAAAAAGCCCACAGTGCCAAGGGCATACCCAATGTACTAAGCATCCCTGACGGCCAAAAAGGGGTAAGCGCAAAAGCCAAAGCCGTCCCGACACGAATCAGGCTTTGATCGTCTCCCTTAATAAAGTGGTCCTTCAAAACCAAATACATACCGAGGAAGGCTATAAACCTGGTGATCGCCTGACTTATTCCATATGCAATCATGGTCGGGAACCACACATACAGCCATACAATCAGGCTATACTCAGTTCCAAGTGCATTCCTAGGCAGTCCATTGATGATTTGAGGAATCCTGGCCTCTATCGAACCGGCAATCTGGCCACTCTCAGCAAGCACCTTATACCATGCCAAATTCGAGTCAAGATTGTCATGGACCCGGATGTGAGCGTCGTCTCCTAAAATAAAATAGGGGGATAGGAAGAGTGAAATCACAATGAGAGAAAATATGATAAGTTTTCGCTCTTTATCCTGTAAGTAATACAAATCACATTACACCTCAAGTTCCATAGTTGCTTCTATTAAGGTTTGCACATTTCTTGAAACTATTCTCTGTATCTTTTGTTGCTTCCCTTTTCTTAATCATAAGTATTTCCGCTAATGAAAGGGTTTTATGTATGAAGGGGCCCAGATATTGCTGAATTCCAAGCCATATAGCTCGCAATAAAAAAGCTGTACTGGTGTAATATTAACCAGTACAGCTCGATTATCCCTCTTCTGTTAAATTGCTCTCTGCCTCAAGAATGAAAAGGTCTTTCTTTGACTGCAAAAATATGATCGATGTCAATGCTGCAGCCAGCAGCAGTCCCAGTGCAGAGAATGCGACGGTGACTGTTTGCAGTTTTATTACTTCTGCTAAATAACCTAATAATAATGTTAACACGATTTGAACCATTGCCTGAAAGAAGGCAAACGAACTGCTAAACCTGCCCATCAAGTCAACTGGTACATTGTTTTGGAAAAAAGTTGCGTAACCAGTAAAAGAAAATGGTGAAAAGAACCCAATAATGATAAAGCCAGCCACAGCTAGTGGTACCGTGTCTGAAGATGCAAGATAGAACATTAAGTACCCAGTTACCGACAAAAAAGAACCCATTCCTAACAGCAGTTTTATTGAAAGACGATTTGCCAGCGCTGACACTACAAATGAACCAGCCACATACCCAGCTCCTGTGAGGCTGACCAATAATCCATAATTCTCTTCAGATAAGCCGACAACCTGCTGTATGAAGGTTACCTCCTGTGAATCGAGGGCAAATGAAATTAAAGTAATGAACTGGAAAATAAGGAAAACCATTATAAATCCTGCTGCAGTTTTACCGAAACTGATGACAGCTTTCCAATCAGCAGCGATCATGTTCAGCGTAATCCGATCCCTAACCGTTTCATTGCTTAGCTTTTCATCAACATCCGGAAGGAAGTATATTGCCAAGGCGCATAGAAAGAAAGTTAGAGCATTAATATATATACTTGTATTTATGCTTCCATACATAATCAACAGCCCTGACACACTCGGTCCTATCAGCATGGCACCAGATGTTGCAAAGGAAAAAATCGAATTAAAACGTTTTCTCTTTTCGGGTGGTACAAGCTTGGTTATGTAAGTTTCTGAAGTGGGCCCAAAAAATGCACCCGCTATATTCGTTAAAAACATAATAAGATAAATTGGAACAAGCGAAGTAAATAATGGGATGATTGCAATTAAAAACCCTCGAAGGATATCAATGAATATCATTAACCTTCGCTTATTGACCCGATCAATGACGCTGCCTGCCCAAGTATTAGTTAAAAGGATGGCTAAGGGCCTGATTATGAATAATCCTGCTATCGCAGCCGCAGAGCCTGTTAATTTTAACACTAATAAATTTATAGCTACAAAATAAATCCAGTTACCTATGTTTGAAACTCCAATTCCCAGAACTAAGAGTATGGGATTCTTCCAGCCTTTCAAACTGACCCCTCCCGAGTACAGAATATAAATGTAAAAAACTCTTCTCTATTTCTCTTTCCATCCTATCTTCAACTTCCAAAAGTTTCAAGAAGCTATTTAATTAAATTCCATTTTTTTACTAAAATAAAGAATTGTCACAATTTGTCCACATAAATTTTCCCAACATAACTTCCGAAAACAGGCTCTATACCCGGAGTCATAAGTACTTTAAACATCAAGCCTATTGATTTCATTTATTTACCAGTGCTAGTCATACAATTTACCCATTACTAACATAGGTATATTCCTTATAATGATAATTAGAATTGATAAGGAGCTGAAACCATGAATTCTAATCCGAAGTTTGTTTCTAAGATCCTTCCGCTTTTCGCGGTGTTTATGGTTATAGTTACGATTGCAGTGACATTTGTCGTTCAAAATACTGATGATAAAGTATCTATCCCTTTTTCTTCTCTTGTCAAGACTATAGAAGGCCTTAATGGCAGCGAAGCAACTCTTACTGAAAAAATGGATGGAACTCTAGTACTTAAAACTAAAGATTCAACATTTGTTTCCCAAGTTCCTCCCGGCAGCCAGATGGTCGATAAATTAATAGAAAAAAATAATATAAATTATGATTATATGAATAACAGCAAATATGGTGCCTGGATCCTCGGTGGTGTGCTATTGCTTCTGCTGGGTACTGCGTTTGTAATCCAAAAGAAAACCGGGGGTATTGGTACTGGCAATAGAATGAAGAATAGTTTATCAAAGCCTAACCCTCTGCCTTCCATTACTTTAGAAGATGTTGGTGGATTGCAGGAAGAAATGAAGGAGGAAATCTTCCAGACTCTATCAATCTTGAAAAACCCTGAAAAGTCTGCAAAGATGGGCATTAAGCCGCCTAAGGGCATATTGTTGTATGGACCTCCAGGTACAGGTAAAACCTTGCTTGCTCAGGCTATTGCTCGTGAATTGAATGCCAACTTTTTTTCAGCCAGCGGATCTGCATTTAATGAAATGTTCATTGGTGTAGGTGCTTCACGTGTCCGAAGCTTATTCCAAAGTGCACGCAAGCAAGGGCCTGCAGTCATTTTCATCGATGAAGTCGACGCTCTTGCAGGAAAGCGTAAGCCTCATGGCGGTGAAGAAGGTGAGAAGACATTGACAGAACTTCTTGTCCAGCTTGACGGCGGACATTCTAACGATGGAATTCTTTTTATTGCAGCTACAAACAGAAAGGACATGCTAGATGATGCATTCCTTCGCCCTGGCCGTATCGATTTCTCATTCAATGTACCTCTTCCTGATACAAAAGGGAGAAGGGAAATCATTAATATTCACATTAAAGGAAAAAACCTTGCTGATGATGTTGCAGCATCACTGGATGACCTGGCTGAAAGTACTTCTGGGTTCTCAGGCGCCGAGCTGCATTCGTTGTTTGAAACTGCAAGCAGACGAGCATTAAGGAACGGCCAGGACTTCATTTCAAAGAGTGATATAGATTACTCTCTTGATCGGACAATCCTTGGAAGTACTTCCCGTACCCTTCAGGATGCAGATACAAAGCGCAGGGTTGCCATCCACGAGGCGGGGCATGCACTAGTATCTGCCGTCACAAAACCTGGGTCTGTCCGAAAAGCAACGATCATCCCTAGGGGTCAGGCACTGGGATATGTGGCACCGATTCCGAAAGAACTTCACTTGTCGACACATAGTGACTTAATCGACCGTATCGCCATGATTCTTGCCGGTGGTGTAGCCGAAAGAATGATTCTCGGTGAACACAGTATCGGAGTAAGCGGTGATGTCCAGCAGGCTAAACAGATTATAGAGCAAATGGTCGACACTGGCTTACTGCAGGAAGGTTTCACACTAACATTCAGCAAAGGCTTAAAAGAAACAAAGATGCAAGAGCTTTTCGATGACGCTCTAGAAAAATCCGAAATAATCATAAATGCTCACAGACATCAATTTGATGTACTAGTAGAAGAATTACTAAAGAAAGAAACACTTGAAGGCTCAGAAGTAGATGATATTGTCCAGGATAAGACCGGGTTTCGTCAAGATCAATATGTAATGGCATAACAAAAAAGGCTTTCCGCGGAAAGCCTTTTATTTTGGTTCTTTTCTCATGCTTTGTTGCTATTGACTACAAAGTAGGATTGAATAATCTTGGCGATTCTAATCTGATTCCGAAAAGAATTGTTTTTCCTCCGATTAATTTAAATGATTTTAAAAGTTGGAATATTTGATGGGCAACCATAGTGTCGTTCAGTGCCACACTTGAAAGATCGATAAAGAGATGATGATGATCCCCCTTGCTGAATTGCATACTTATTCCAGTTTATGTTTGTCCTTTAACTCAGGCGGAGCCATTTTTATAATCTGTTGAAAAATGATAAGCAGCACACCTACGTCATCAACAACACCAATGAAGGTTAAGAAGTCGGGAATGATATCGAATGGCAGAAGAAAATAGCCAATGATCAAACCTGATGAAATCAATTTTTGCTTTAAAGGAACTAACCCCGAAGTAAAAAACTCTATTAAAAAAGGGATGAATCTTTTCACTTTGAATACAAGCCTGATTCTTTTAAAAAACTTTTTCATAAAAGTTCTCCTTTCAATTCGTACTATCCACATACACTTTTTATTGATTTTTAAACATTGCAAGTGAATCTGACTATCATTAATACGTCCCAAGAATAGATATGTTTCATATCAGGAACCAAAAAAACAGCCAAACTTAATTGACTCCTTTCCGAACTTTATAAAAACCACATTAAGTTATTTTTCCTGCTGATCGCAATAGAAATGGATCGCTTCTTTAAAGAATGCTGCTAGTCCTTGCTGGTGTTTATCTATATTCTTTGTGAACCGGGGGTCAGCCACATATAAATCCCCCAGCCCGCGATATATATCCAGTGTGCAATCATAATAATGGTCAGTGATAAATTGGCGCCAATCTGCTACAGCCTGCTGTACTTCTTGAGCTTCTGGACCCTGGTCCATTCTGGCAATAAGCTGCTTATAAATTTCATCTGTCTTACTCTGGATTTCTGCCCAGTCTTCAGCTGAATATCCAGCAGTCCTCTTCTCTACGTTTTCGACGGTCTCTTTACCATACTTCTTCTTCGCTTCCTCGCTATATTTCTTCTGGTGTTCTTCTATTTCCTTCATGTTAAATCCTTTGAACATATCCCTATCTGCCATTTGATAGCCTCCTTCTATTGAATCAATTGTCCGTTTAACTGTCAGGATCATCTCTTCTAATCGCTTTTTTTTGGCTAAAAGCAATTCTCTATGTTTTTTCAAATTTTCTTTGCGGTTAAACTCCGGCCGTTCAATAATTTCCTTGATTTCTTGAAGAGAAAAGTCCATTTCCTTGAAAACTATTATTTGTTGAAGGCGCTCAAGATTCCCTTCTGAGTATAGTCGATACCCGGCATAGGTCAATGCTTCTGGTTTGAGTAAACCAATACGATCATAATGATGCAGGGTACGTACGCTCACGCCTGTTAACTCCGCAACTTCTTTTACTTTATACATTCCTCGATCACCTCCACATACCAATCTTAAACTATGACGCAGCGTCATGGTCAATATTTTTATTAGTAGCTTTTTTAAAATTAATTGAAGAAAAAATACATACACTTTAATAGCTTGTCCGGAGTAAAGCCTTATCTATATAATTGAATATGTTTGAAGAGGAATAACAGAACTAAGCAACTTTTTAATGGCATGGGGGATAAGCATGGACAAACTGGAGAAGTACATCGATAAAATTGCAGATCTTCCTTTAAAAGAGAGTTATTCTCGAGGTGAAATTTTAACATCGGATTTCCTGATGGCCAGGGAAAATAACATTGAGATTTACTATTGTACACATAACGAATATATCAATAAAAAGGCCAGGGTGTTTATAATAGGAATTACACCAGGATTTCAACAAATGAATAAATCGATTGCTGTTGCCCGTAAATGTCTGGAGGACAACATTTCAGTTGATGACATTCCTTTTATTTGTAAGCGTGAAGCACGGTTTTTCGGGATACTTCGCAAAAATATCACCCAAATGCTAGACGATTTAGGCTTGAACATAAGGCTGGAATTGGAAAGTTGTGAGGAGCTTTTTGGCGATAAGGATTTTTTGCTCCATACTACGTCTATGATTCCATATGCCGTCTTTGTCAATGGCAAGAACTATGGTGGACATAGCCCGAAAATCCTGAAAAATGATTTATTGACTCGTTATTTAGCAGAATACTTTGAACCCCAGGCTGCCGAACTTAGGGATTCATTAATTATCCCTCTTGGAAAAGGAGTTGAAGAAGTTTTATCCGTATATATACGGGAAGGCATATTTAAAAAAGAGAACATTTTATTAGGCTTTCCACATCCTTCAGGAGCGAATGGCCATCGCCTGCAGCAATTCAGGAAGAATAAAGAAAGAATGAAAGTTATTATTAAGGATTTTTTCCAAAAAAAATAAAAGACCAATGCTCTTGGTCTTTTAGACTCACTCAAATGGAATTTGTTCCTGATACGCCTTTTCGTATTTTGTTATCAGTTCCTCTTGATGTGCTTCACCGTTAATTAAAATGTCTCCATAAACCGGAACTACGGTATGCCAGTCATGTTCTTCATTCTTCCTGGATATGAATAAGTAGCTTTCTCCTTCCTTGAGCAGCTGGTCATTTTCCACCAGAATCAGGTTCTTCCCTTCATAACCACCTTGCTGGCTGACCGTTACCTCACCTTGCAATTCACCCTTGATGGTCTCTGCTACTTCCACTTTGAACTGCGTTTCAAGCATTCCTCTTTCTTCAGAAGTTCCAGACATCTTTGTGACTTTTCCAACAAACACATTGTCAGCCCATCCAACAAGCCTTTGTGGGTCAGTCACATCAAAAGCATGACTGGTTTGTACCGTTTGAATCACGGGATTTTCAGGAGGTTGATCAGAAAGCAATCCAGGACCGGCGATTCCCAAGGCAATGATCGCAGCAAGGCCGGGGGCTGCAAAGGCGAGCAATTTCTTTTTATTGCTTTTTCCTATCTCCGTTTTTGCCTTTCCAATCCCAATTCTGCTCCGGTCACTCAATTCTTTCGGTATTTCAATTTTATTCATTTCTGTTTGGATTTTATTGCTCATTTGCCTCATCTCCCTTCAAATCTTTGCGAAGCTTGCCCAATCCCCGGTACAATATTGTCTTTGCTGTACCTAGTGGTATATTCAATGTTTCCGAAACCTCTTTTAAAGTCATGCCTTGATAAAATCGAAGAAGTATTACACTTTTTTCTTCCTCGCGCAGCTCTTCAATCAATGCTTTTAAAGTAATTTCAGATGTTAAATCTTCATCAATCGCTCCGGAAATAAATTCATCAAAATCGGGCTTCAGCGGCACAACTTTTTTCCTTTTTCTAAGAATGTCGAGAGAACAGCTGATGGCTATTCTGATCAGCCATGACTTAAAGTATTTGGGCTCTTTCAGTTCTTTAATGGATTTGAAAGACTTGTACGCAGTTTCCTGTACAACATCCAAAGCGTCATTCTGGTTTTTGACATATATAAACGCCATCTTGTATAGATCTTGCTCATATTGCTGGAAAAGCTCGAGAAATGCTTTGTCATTTCCCTTCTGTGCTTTTTTTATCAACTTCAGCAATAGGTGCACCCCCTTGTTACCGTTCTTATTCATTAGACGGAAGATTCACTTATTTGGCTTTTAATTTTTTACAAAAATTTAATTAAACGGCTTTGTTAAATTTGGCTGTTGATTTTCGTTCCAGGCGCTTCGCTTTCCGCGGGCAGTCCGGGAGCCTCCTCGGCGCTTTTTGCGCCTGCGGGGTCTCCCGTGACTTGCTCATCCCGCAGGAGTCTTCGCGCCTTCCACTACAATCAACAGGAGCTTAAAATAACATTATTGGGTTTTAACAGAGTTAAACACCAAAAAACACCCATACTACAGGGTGTCTCGCTATAAAATCGCATATCTTCTCCATACATCTGGAAGCAAAGACTGATATTTATGCTGTAAATACCGATCATCGATCAATATAATCGTTCCTGTATCTTTTTCTGACCGTATCAATCTGCCGCCAGCCTGAAGCACTTTGTTCATGCCCGGATATACATAGGCGTAATCAAATCCATTTTTCCCTTCGGAGGAAAAATGCTGTTTGATCAAATCCCGCTCAAAGCCGATCTGAGGCAGACCAACACCCACTACCAATACACCATTCAGTCGATCACCCTTTAAATCTACTCCTTCTGAGAAAATCCCTCCCAGGACAGCGAAACCTACCAGAGAACCTGATCCGCCTGGTTTGAAAGATTCCAGAAACGCTTCACGTTCGGCCTCTCCCATTCCTGTTCCCTGAACAATAGTAGGTACCCCGTAATTGCCATGATTCCAGTCTTCCAACACCGAATTAAGATATAGATAGGAAGGAAAAAAGATTAGGTAGTTGCCTGGCTTGCTTTGAATGGTTTTGATTAATGTTTTAACTATTGGTTGTATCGAGTTTTCTCTATCCTTATATCTTGTTGATAAAGGATGGATCATTACCTGATTTTGTTCTTGTGAAAATGGAGAAGGAATTCTGACAACATAATCATCATCGTCTCCACCTAACATGTCACGGTAATATCCAATAGGACTCAAAGTAGCCGAAAAGAAAACACGAGCCTTAAAGCTTTTACCTGATTGCTTGATTAGATAAGAAGGATCAAGGCAAAATTGCTTTACTATAACCTCATTCCTTTGGACCTCTGCATATAAAATGAATCGGTCGTCGAACAGCTTGCTGATTCTTTGCCAATTCTGCGCCGCAAAATAGGTCTCAAGCAACTGCTCAGGATCCTCAGATCGATCGCTAAGAAGCTCCTTTTCTGCAAGGTCGATAAATTCCAATACCAACTGATTGAATTCCCCTAATGGTTCCTTAAACACCATTGTTTTTGAAGGTTCCGCATGCTTTTTTATTTCGATAAAGCAGTCATTTATTTGCTTGCAAATCCTATGTATGTTTTCGTTTTTCCCCTTAAATTCCCTTTTAAGCTGCAAAAATGCTGTCTTTTCTAAAGTGGATGAAAACATATCCCTTCCTCTGTCAACCAGGTTGTGAGCCTCATCAACAAGAAGGACAGTTTCTTTCTTTTGGTCATCGAATAAACGCTTCAACGAAACTTTTGGGTCAAATATATAATTATAATCACAAATGACTGTGTCAGCCGCGTATGCTAGGTCCAGAGAAAATTCGAAGGGGCAGATTTTATGTTTGAGGGCATATTGTTCAATACATGGTCTATTTAAAGAATTTTCATTTTTTAAGATATCGAGTATTGCGCCATTGATTTTGTCATAGTAACCGTCGGCAAACTCACAATGCTCCTTATTGCATATCCCCTGCTCAGTAAAGCAAACTTTGTCCTTTGCCGTTATGGTCACTGCTTTCATTTGAAGGCCATTAGCAAACAGTTGGCTAATAGCTTCCTCCGCTGTTTGCCTGGTCGTTGCCTTGGCAGTCAGATAAAAAATCTTTCCCAGGTGTTCCTCGCCGATTGCTTTAACAGACGGGAAAATTGTAGAAATGGTCTTTCCGATGCCAGTAGGAGCACTTGCGAAAATGGTCTTCTTTTCCTGAATGGTTTTGTATACCGATCCAGCAAGCTGCCGTTGCCCTTGGCGGTATTGAGCAAAAGGGAATGCCAACTCTTTTATACTCTGATTTCTATTCCGTTCATGCTTTAAACGCCATTTCCCGTAAGGAGCAAATGCAGATACCATGGTCAACATTGCTTCTCTTATTTCATCATAGGTCCGAGTCTTAATGAATCTTTTCACTTCACCGGAGGATTTCTGTACGTATGTAAGCTGGATATCGATACAATCCAATTCATGGTCCTCCATGTACATGTAAGCATAGCATTCTGCTTGGGCCCAGTGAGCCAGATTACTGTCTGCATTGATCATTTCAAGGCTTAAAGAGGTTGACTTAATTTCATCTATGGTAATACGTCCATCATTTACAAGAAGCCCGTCACAACGGCCTTCAATAATAAAATTAAGGTTTTCATATTCTATTTCAGTCTTTAGAGAAACTTCACTTTGATCTTGTTCGTTATATGTTTTCTGGACTTCACGATGGATTCGAGAACCTTCGGTAAAAGATGAAGCTGTTCGGAACCCGGATACGATACTTCCACTTTTGTATACATACTCAGCCAAAGTTCTCACCGATATCTTCATTACATTTTCCATCCACTCACCTGGCCCAATCTAAAAATTAATATAACTAATTATAGTACATATGTTCTAATATATCCATTCATATAAAAAGTCCGTCCCAGTGAAACCTGGAACGGACTAATATCTTACCAATGGCGAGTTATTTCAAGCAAAGTGTCAATCTCAATTGGGTTCAGTGTAAAACTCAGATCAGTTTCAGCAATTTCCGTTGTCTCTTCCAACAGCTCGTCAATATCCATGCTAAATGTTCCCATACCGAACCTCCTCTTTTATGCTGGACAGAATCTTTGTCCGGCTTCGTGAAAATAGTTCGTTTATTATATGAGGGTTCTGGGGGTAATTTAACAACGTGAAAATTTTCCCAAGTTTTGCAGATGATTGAGAAACTCATCGAAATATTAAGAGACTTAACAAAAGGGATTTGTTTCTAAGTAGCCAAGACAGCCTGGGATATACTCAGAGAAGGATATTGTCAAAATAAAAAAAGGCCAAAAATCGGCCTTTTTTTCTGCGGCTTAATATGGCGGCAGGATTGGTGGCATGCCGGACACAAGTACTCCCAGTGCCATTGCGCTTGTCATTAGAGCATACATTTTCTTTTTCATTTTACATTCCTCCATTGCTAATTTTTTCAATATATTTTACTGCTTGATCAAACCTACCTATATTTCGGTAATGGTTTGATAGCATTTTGTAAAAACAAATTAATTCTTCACTCTTTCCATCACTTTCCTCTAAATAAGGTATTACCTTATTCTCTGTGTAGGCAAGTGACTTTTCTGGAGAATCGAGAGCCATGATATAGTAATTTGAAAGTATCCTGTATTTCCTGTTATCCAGCTCTTTTGACAAATCGAATGACTCCTGAAAGGCATCTTTCGCTCTCTCATATTCTTTTAACTCGAAGTTCATTTCTCCAATAGTATAAATGGTAATTAGATAGTTTAAAGTATTCTTTGGTTGAAGAGATTTGCTTTTTTCGAGGAAGTATAAAGCCTCTTTAAAGTTATGAACCTTTTTCTGTAAATATCCCATATTATGATATATTTCTGGTAACATGCTCTCTTCATTCAACATTTCTGCATTCCTAATTAAATGTTTGAAATTTTCTTGGGCTTCATCGTAAATTTTTGTGTTAGTATAATTGATCCCAAGCAGCATCATAACGTGAAGAATTTTCTTGAAATTATATTCAAGCATAAATTCCTGCAGAGCAAGCTTTCCAAAATGGATTGCATATCCTGGTTCTTCTAATAGAGTTTTAGCTATTGCTCTGTGGTAAAGAATTTCTCCGCTAGCAATCTCTATTTTGGAATCCTTGCCAATGGAATCTAAAAGTTCATCTGCTCTTTTGTATGATCCCTTCTTTAATAACCATACAGCATACAGATAGGAAAATAAAGCCATCTGAGGTTGGGAAAATATTTTCTTCTGTTTATTCAAGAGTTCATATTGTATCTGTGCCTCTGGAATCAACCCTTTAAAAATCAAGTATCTAAATTTAGTTAATTCATATGTATGTAGATTCGTAGTAAAAGGGATAATCCCTTCAAATTGTTTCAATCTTTCCATCACTTCATCGGCTTCATCATTCAAAAAATAATCAATTTTCTCATTCAGCTCCGCCACTAGCTGTTTAATTTGATCTTCATTTTCAGTAATGGAAGAAAGGTTGACGCCAAGTCTTTCTAGCAAGAGGCCCATTGTTTCTTCATTGGCTTCCTTTGAATTGCTTTCGATCTTGCTTAAATGGGGAACTGAACATATGCCATTTGCCAGTTCCTTCTGTGTTAGACCTTGCTGAATTCTATAAAATTTAATGAGTGGTCCAAACTGCATACATTCACCTTCCGTTTTCTTTTAATCTACCATCTTTTTTAACTTTTTAAACAGTGCAAAAGTACTATTTTTTAAAAATTCTATATTTTATAAATTGTTTCTTCATATAGTACAACAAATAATGAAATAAAGCCACCCGGATCAATCAACCCGGATGGCTGGCATGGATGTGAGGTTGAATTACCTTACGCGTGGGAAACCAAAACCTGACGCGTAGTCATCGCC
This sequence comes from Bacillus sp. ISL-39, assembly GCF_018613295.1. Lineage (NCBI taxonomy): Bacteria > Bacillati > Bacillota > Bacilli > Caryophanales > Bacillaceae > Bacillus > Bacillus sp. ISL-39. The sequence continues at coordinate 21,047 of NZ_JAGGQM010000010.1, read as the reverse complement.
AGTAGCTGCCCCTGTTCCACCTTTAATGTCATATAGCTTCGCGCGTCTTTGAATTTCAGAACGAAGCTGAGAGTTGCTCCAAGTCTTATTCGCAGACCATAGTTTAGCCGCTAGGCCCGAGATGTGTGGCGTCGCCATTGATGTACCGCTCATTGTCGTATAGTTTCCATCTACAGATGTTGAATAAATTCCGCCTCCTGGTGCAGCTACTTCAACGTCCTTTTCCTGGATATAGTAGTCGCCGTCCGTATAAGGGTTTCCACGAGAAGAAAAGTCAGATACTTTATGTGTACCATTTACGAATGCATTATCCAGTGACGCTACAGCGATCGCATTTGTTAAGGCGCCAGGATAACCAATCGTGTTCGCGCTTGGTCCACTGTTACCTGCAGCTGCTACAACTAATGCACCTCTGCTGTATGCATAGTCAACAGCACTTGCAATCATGGAATCCTTGCCGCTAGAACCTAATGACATCGAGATGACAACTTTGGTTCCTGTACGAACGCCTTCATCCGCAGCATGACGGATTGCCCCCGCGATATCATCTGAGTATCCAGAACCATTATCGCCTAATACCTTATAGCCCCAAAGTTCTGCTTCCGGTGCTACCCCATACACTCCTGCTCCGTCGTATCCACCATTGGCAACAGCTGTTCCGGCAACATGTGTGCCATGGCCTTGTCTGTCGGTACAGGATCCATTGACCAGTGAAGAATACGACTGGGTGAAATCCTTACATTGTTCAACATTGTCAGTCAAGTCAATGTGATTGCGGTTGATCCCTGTGTCAAGGACGGCTACCTTGATGCCATTCCCGCCGCTTGTCGATTGTATATAGTTATCATTATAGATTGCTTGAATGCCCCATGGAGTCTGGTCAGATGGATAAGATGCCTGGGCGGTATAATCACCCTTGCCTTTACCGTTTCCATTCCCTTCTACCCGGGCGTCGATTGTATGGGTGCCAACCTGGGAAACTTCGATATTCTTATTTTTCAATAAAGCCTGATATTGCTTGCTGTTTACTTCTGTTGTAAATCCTTGATTGCCAAAGTCCCAGCGCTTGCCATATTGTTCTTTCACTTTTGCTTGTTCTGTACTCGGACCCTTAACTAAAACTCGATAAGTATCCTGGCTTTCTTGTACTCCTGCACCAAAAGCCCCTGTCGCAAACATCGAAACACCCATTGCTAAACTAAGTACTGCGGATCCGAGTATTCTCTTCTTCTTCATTCTTTTGCTCCTCTCACCTTTGAAAGTTTTACAGCTTGCCGGCTGCAAAAATAAGTATATTTTAAATTTTCAGCTAATATCAACAGATAACCGAGCCATTTGGATTGGGAAAAATGGTGTATAAAAACTTTGTATTGGCACTTACTTGGAATAGGTTTACCATTTCCATTTCCAATTCAAAAACCATCTCCCTGCTGGAACTTTAATTCGCTAAGACTGTTTTCTTCCATATATGTATCACTTACTAATACTAATGAAAGATACTGCTGGCATAAAAAAAAATGGTAAATCACCCTTCGGAAATATTGGGAAACCGATTGCTCTCACTAAGATATTTTAGGGAAAAAGACATTAGACACGGCAAAAAACACATCCCTCTGAAGTACCAAACAAAAAAAACACTCCGATAATTATTATCGAAGTGTTTTTCCTAAAAAGATTTATTAAATGCTTTGCTGAGAGTATTTAAAAAAGGCACATCTGGGACAGTTTTTGAATTATTAAGGTAAAAAGCATGATTCGGCTTTACCCCGATAATACATGGTTGAAGCCCCATCAACTGTAGTTCCTTAACAAGTGCAACGAACGCTTCGACGCCTTCGTTTGTTAAATTTCCGACACCATTAAAATCGAACAGGATCTCATGATAGCCGCCATCTTGTGATTTTTCCAATACTCTCTTTTCATTTTGGCTGACCATTTGATTATCCAGGTTCCCAAACAGAGGCACCAATGCTGTGTTTTTTGTTAACTTAATGAATGGGCAGGAAAGACTCTTAATCTCGAAAAGGGTTTTTTCCACCAGTTCTTTTTTTTCAAGCAGTTCAAGATTTGTATCTGCCAGCCGTTTACGGTGATTTTCAACTATACTTTCTAATTCTATAAGGCGATGGTCTTTTTCAATACAAATGATATGACCCCGCCCCTCATTCCAATTTACACTTAAGTCAAACAGCGCATATGGGGATTCTTTGGTTTTCATGATCAATTCACCTTCTGACCTGCCTTGCAAATTTCCCAATATGGTTTTTGTTTTACCCTGGCTTTCCCTGTCCACAAGGTCAAGAAAGTTTTTCCTTATATAAAATATTTCTGTGCTTGCTTGAGAAAAATCAAGGACATTATAGTCACGGTCTATTAAAAAATATGGTTGTGGCAAATATTTAAGATCCCGCATTTGATTTAACTCCATGCCTATGACGGTCAAGCCAATTATTTACGTCTTCCAGGTCTTTAAGGAAAAGCGTATTTTCCGAACCATATCGATCAAATTCATACTGACTTAACAGTCGCCCACCTACAATTACGGCTGGATGGTTTGGAAGCTCTTCCAATTCTTTAATATAAGGGCGAAGGTGCTCTGCATGGTAAAGAATTGAAAAAGAGAGGCAAATAGCATCTGGCTTCCATTCCTCAGCGGCTTTCTTGATATATTCCAGCTGCAGATTTGGACCATGGTATTTTGTTTCCCAACCATATTCAATGAACAGCTGGCTAGCCATTTTCAGACCAAGGTAATGCTGTTCATTTTCAACACAAAGAAACATCGCTTTTTTCCCAATGGAAGGAATCGGCTGATCTTTTCCCTTTTGCCAAATGTATCGTGCCAATAAATAATCACAGGTTGAAGTTGCCAGATGCTCATCGGCAACAGTGATTTTATTGGTCTCCCACAAGTGACCGATATGTCTCATTGCAGCAGTAATGATGTTTTCATAAATATATAAACTGTCTTTTGATGCTGTTATCTCGGCTTCTAACAATTCCCAGGAGGCATCTTGATGGCTCTCGAGTAACAGTTGTGCAAGCTCAATAGCCTTTTCCATGTCACCCCACCTCACTATTTTTACTTGCATCACTTGATAATGAATCAATCGCGCTTTCAAGCATGTGGATAAATACTCTCCTATGTTTGTCATCATTCGACTTTTCAAAAGCACTTATCAATCTTTGAAAATTATCAATAAGATGCTCTGTCTTCATCCCTCTTGAGGTCAGGATGCCATTTAGCCAATGGGCATAATCAGTGAAGTATTTTTCCTCATCCATGCTAGCAGCAGTTTGGAGATACTTTATATGATGCTCATTGTCCTCTTTGCACTTTTGTCTTCCGCGTTCTCCATATTTTTCGAACAGGATCGGATAATCCCTGTAAATCCCATCGGTAACTTCTTCTATAATTAAATCGTAATTCATTCAGCCACCACCTTGTATCGCCCGACTGTTGGGCGAATTGAGGCCAGTTCCTGGTCTGGATAATTTTTTTCAAGTTCATGAACTTTTTTATATGCGTCACTCGTAATGTACTTTACGTAATTTCCCTTTGTATCCCAGCAGATTTGTACGGTCAACTCTGAAGGTTTTTGTTCATTTTGCAGCAAATGAAAGGAAATGAATCCTTCATACTCATCTACCAGTCTGGATCTTTTTTGATAGATGCCAATCACTTCATCAACCTTGCCTTCTGGTATGTTCACAGTTGAATGAACGATATACATACTCCATTTCCACCTATTTCCCTTTGAGACATAGTACAATTATACATATCTAGGAGTATCCATTCAAATTAACTACTTTCACAGTAGAAATAGGACTTCACTATTAAAAAAACTTGTATTTTTCTAACTTTTAAAATATTATACTTAAAAGCTTTGAAAGGGAGAAAATGGTATGATTAGAAAATTAAAAGCAAGTGATAACGATAGGGTTATGGAGTTTTTAAAAGAAGAAGCTGCATTGAACCTCTTCATAATTGGTGATATAGAGGCGTTCGGATATGATTCTGATTTCCAGGAGCTGTGGGGTTTTTTTGGAGAAGATCACGATTTATCTGCGGTTTTGCTTCGGTTCCACAACTCTTTCATACCTTATGCTAAAACCGGCACAATACCCGTGAAAGAGTTTTCCAAGATTATAAAGGCTTACCCAGATAAAATTTTCTTATCTGGAATAAGTGATTTAGTTGAAAAATTCGAGAATATACATGGGATCGATCTTGGCAAAAAGCAAGTGACATATTTCGCCGAATGTAATACTGATAAGTTTTTGGAGCAAACAGAATTTGAAATTAAACAAGCAAATACTGAAGATGTGGATCGAATAATCGAATTAAGAGCTGGGATTGAAGAATTTCACCCAAACCCGAATGCACGTGAAATATTGCGGCAATCTATGGAAACAGGTACCGGAAGAACCTATTACCTTGAGCAGGATGGTCAGATGGTTGCTTCAGCTTCCACGGCTGCTGAAAATTCGATGTCTGCTATGATCGTGGGGGTATGTACGCACAACGATTATCGCCGAAAGGGACTTGCAACCGCTGTGATGCAAAAACTTTTCAAAGACGTCATGGATGAAGGAAAGTCTTTATGCCTCTTTTATGACAACCCTGAGGCAGGCCGGATATATAAGCGGTTGGGCTTCGTGGATATCGGGTTGTGGACCATGTTCCGGTAAAAAAAATAAAGCTGGATGTAAGCCATCCAGCTTTCGTCTTATTGTCTTGCTGCCGTAATGATCGCTTCGATTGCCGCCTGAATTTGATCTTCATTAACATCGTAATGGGTTACAAAACGAACATAAGTAGGGCCAAACGTACCGGAGATGACTCCTTCAGAGCGAAGCCTCTCTACAAATATATCGGAAGTGATGTTCAAGCCTGCTACATCTGCAACGACAATATTTGTTTCCGGCTGCCTGGCAAGCTTCATTCCAGGGATCGATTCGATTGCTTCTGCCAGTACCCTTGCATTCCATTGGTCTTCTCCAAGCCTATCTTTCATTTTCGTCAGGGCAATCAAACCAGGTGCAGCAATCACACCAGCCTGCCTCATACCGCCGCCAAGGCGCTTCCTCCATTTACGGGCTTTTGAAATAAATTCTGCATCACCGGCTATGATTGACCCAACTGGTGCTCCGAGTCCTTTTGAAAGACATATTTGAACTGTATCTGTATTTTTTGCGAATTCCTTCACACTCAAACCCGCAGCCGCTGCGGCATTGAACAATCTGGCACCATCGAGATGGACCGGGACTTTATTGGCCTGGGCAATACTATAGATCGCTTTCATATTTTCAACTGGAATAACTGCTCCACCTGCCCGGTTGTGCGTATTTTCCAAACAAATCAACCCTGTTTCTGGATAATGGATATCCTCAGTTCGAATTGAATTTAAAACATCATGTGGATCCATTGCTCCCCTGTGCCCTGGAATGGTCCTGGTCTGGACTCCAGCAAGGGCAGCTACTGCACCAGATTCATAATAAAAAATATGGGATTCTTCCTCCAACAGCAATTCCTGTCCTGGCCGGCAATGCGTTAGAACTGCAATTTGATTTCCCTGTGTTCCGCTTGTAACAAACAAGGCCGCTTCCTTGCCAAGTATTTCAGCTGCCGTTTCTTCCAACTCCCTGACTGTTGGATCCTCTTTATAGACATCATCACCCACCTCTGCTGTGTACATTGCTCTACGCATTTCTTCAGTAGGTTTTGTGACAGTATCGCTTCTTAAGTCAATCATTACTTCCCCCTCATTTCTATGTAAATTCGTATTTATTCATATTCTACCAACAGAACCTGCAAAAAACTAACAGTTTCTATTGGACAGCATTCGGGTATCTGTTTTATATACACTAAAAAAAGGAGGAATACAGTATGAATATCGAAAAAGTTATGACTAGAGACGTAGAATATTGCAGTCCTGATACACCCATTCACGAGGTAGCCTCTAAGATGAAGGATCTTGATGTTGGAGTAATGCCTATTTGCGAGAATGATCAGTTGACAGGCCTGGCTACTGACAGAGACATTGTTTTGAAGGCAGTCGCGCAAAACACTTCAATGGATACACCCATATCAGAAGTCATGACAACCGATCCAGTGCGGGGCACTGTCCATATGACTGCTGAGGAGGCCGCAGATTTGATGGCAGACGTACAAATACGAAGACTCCCAATTGTAGAAGACGGTAAAATGATTGGAATTGTATCATTAGGAGACCTTGCCGTGACTGAAAGGCTTGATGATGAAGCAGGACAAGCTCTTGAGGATATTTCAACTCCGGCTGAGCCTGAAAAGTAAATAAATTTTAAAATACCCCGCCGGCCGGCGGGGTATTTTATTCTGATTCTGTCATTTTCCTGAATTCCAGCCCTTTTTCCTTCATCAAGTGCTTTAAGGCTGCTTGAAAGGTTGAAAAAGATTGTGCTTCTAATTTTATTCCATCAAGGACCATCCGCTTGACCAATTCTGGATTCATTCCAACAAATAACGTTTTGACACCCATCAATGAAATAGCAGAAGCCATTTCATGAAGTTCCCTGCCTACTTCTTCAAGGCATACATCCTCAATTCTTTCTCCACTGATATCAGTTAAGTCTATAATTGCCGTTTCTATGTCCTTATTATGGATAAAGTTGAGAATTTTTCCTCGTATTTTATCAAATCGCTCTGCTCGAATTAACCCTGTAATAGGTACCAGTATGGTCTGAGGAACAATAGAAGGAATGATTGGCGCGGACATTTCAGAAATAATCGTCTCATATTCTTGAATTTTTTTCTCTAGCTCCTTGAGTCTATTTGTTTCCAAAATTCCAAACCCCTTCAATGACGTATTTCACCTTGCTTTTACTATGATACCTTTTCAGGAATATTTTGTATAGAAAAAAACTGCTTCTCTTAATGAAGCAGCAAGTAAAGGTCCCCCTATTGATTCTTAATTTATTACATTTATTAAATGCATGATATCTTCATAAATTTGTTCTTGATATTCGTCATCACAGCATCTTTTATAATCATCGATCAAACGTCCAAGTTCTTTAAGAAAAATTAATTTTTCATCTTCATTAATCATGGCAGAATTCTCCTTAATAGGATAAAAGTCATGTGTATATTTAAATTTATCATGATTTTTTCCCTTAAAACAACCATTAATTTTTCCTGACCTCATTATTATATTTTGCATATGTGGAGAAACTATTCATAAATACTTCAATGTTTCGTGTTTATCTAAGAAAGGAGCAACCATGTTACATAATATATTTCGGCTGAGTATGCTGTTAATATCCTGGGCCACTTTACTCTTATATCCGAAACGTGCCTTCAAACTGTTTCTTCCTGTCACGATATTTGTTACAGGTTTAGTATGCATTTTATTGCTATTATCCCGCCCCTATAAGCTATGGGAAGTTTCCGGAGGTATTGGGACCCGAATTTTCAATGACCTTTGTTTCACTTTAGGCCCTTTTTTTGTGACGAACCTGTGGATTTTCCGTCTTGCTTATGGAAACATCTGGCAGTATTTAGGTATAAATCTGGTGATTGATTATTTATTAGCATTTCCCATCACTAAGTTTTTTAAGAAAATAAACATCTATCAATTAGAACGGCTGAAACCAATATATTTTTTCAGTATGATCTATTCATTTGCTATTTTCGCCTACGGCTTTCAGTATTATTTTCAAAAGTCGAAATGATAATCGCTAATTACAGCTGCTTCGGCAAGAAGTTAATAAAAGGCTTTTTTCGTAAAGAATGTTGTACGTAATATAAAGCCATTTTGCAGGTCGGTATTAAGTTAGCTTGCTCTTTTCTCACAAAAGAGTCTAAATTGCGAAGAAAATAGGTCTTTCAATCCTATTTTGTAGTCAATAACAACAAATGTTGTGAAGAACCAATAATAAGACCCTTCCATCAATCGGCGGAAGGGTCTTCGTCTATTCTTCATCTACAGTAATATTCTCCATAACCAGTTCGACCCCTTTTGTATTTTCAATATAATTGATTACAGGGTCGATTTCATTCCGAAGTTTTGGAGTCAAAGGCAGTTCAAGTTTTTTTTCTTCATAAGTGAAAATCACTTTATCGGGTGTTAATGTACCAGCCTCTTTTTTGTTAATTTGTTTCATCGACGTAATTTCATCCCAGTGATATACCGTTTTTTCCAATTTCCAGAGCTCATCATAATATAAGCCATTTTTGTCCATATAATAATAATTGTCTAAGCTCAAGTAACCTCCTGAAGCCATGAATAGCAGGGTGAAAACCGAAGCAATAAAAAGATTGAAACTTCTCTTTTTGGATTCATCTGTTTTGAATAGATAAATAGCCATGATGATCAGTAACACAGGTATAATTAAAAACACCACAATCATCATAATATAGGATGACATAGGGCTGTCAAAAAACCAGTGCGATCGGTCAAGGTAAACTGAATGGTGAATGAAAGTAACGATAAAAATACTAATTGGTATAGATGCGAAGAGAAGAATAACGGCGACTGTTATCATCAAGCTCCCCGCTCGGTCAGCATTATGTGCACTCAAAATATTGTTCCCCTTTTCTGTTTCTCTATATTTCTATAATATGTATTCAACCACAAGTAAAATTTGTCCTTCAAAAATCAGAAAAAAGGACTACATTTTTTTGTAGTCTTTAACGAAATTAGTGCCTTGTCTTATTTTTATATTGAAAACTTGAATGAGTCAGTTCTGAACGATTAAATAGATCGTGTAGTTTGAATCAAATCTTGCAAAAATTCTATGTCCCAATAATGGTTTGCAATCGTTTTGTCCCTGCAAAGACCTCGAAACCCAATGAAAAAACGTTGCCTTTATTAAAACCTTCCCGACTTTAATATAGAATAAATAATCCATAAAAACATTCCGAATGCAATGATAAATCCTACTTCGATTGCCGGTACGCTTGTCAGTATAGTATTATTGCCAAAAGTTGCGCCGACAATCAGGCCTAAAACAACAATACTGAAGGCAAGCAGTGTTAAACTGAAAGATACCTGGTTGCTGATCCGGTCAAATTTATGAAGAATCCGATTGATTTCCGATAAGCTGATTTCAAATTTCAAATCTCCTTTGGAAGCCTGATTCAAAACATTTTCGACCTGATTCGGAATATTGGTAAATGTATCAGATAAGTCCTCCGCTTTATTCCAAAGCCTTTTGCCCATTTTAATCGGGTCGTACCGCTCCCTCATTATCTGTTCTCCATAAGGCCTGGCTAACTTTATCATATCAAGGTTTGGATCGATTTCAGAAATGATGGCTTCAATCGTAATTAAGGCCTTCCCCATCATCGTCATTTCCTTCGGCAGGATGATTCGATGTTCCTGTGCCGCAGCAAATAGCTCCTTGACCGTCAAACCCAAGCTTAGCCCTTCTTTTGATGACCATTCAACCGTTTTCCTTATTCCATCTACCCGGTCATAAAAGTGCTGTTCATCAATATCGGATGGAACATAAGCCATACTGAAGATAGACTTGACAATCCGGTGGGTATCCTCCTGCATAATTCCCATCATCATTGATGCAGAATCATATCTCAAGCTTGCTGAAAGCCGGCCTACTTGTCCAAAATCTATGAAAATAAGCTGTTGAGCTTCTGGGTTATAAAGGATATTACCAGGATGTGGATCACCGTGAAAAAAACCTTCCCTTAAAATTTGGGTTATGAATGCACTTACCAATAAATCTGCGATCCTCTGTTTTTCCTCGTCTTTAATAAAAATTGTATTCAACTCGTTGAGTTTGATTCCTTCAACCTTTTCCATGGTCAGAATCTGAGGAGTCGAGTATTCATGAAAGATAACTGGGACCTTTATAGATTCGCAATCTTCAAACTGCATTTGAACCATGTCCGTATTCCAGGCTTCTTCCGTATAATCCAGCTCCCTGCGGATTGATTCTGACAGCTCTTCAACCATATCAGTGATATTGTAATATTGAGCCCAGTCATAACGCTGCTCGATTAGCCTCGCAATATCCCTTAAAATTTCAAGATCCGTATGGACTGTCTGCTTGATTCCTGGCCGCTGGATTTTCACCATCACGGATTCGCCTGTTGACAAAACCGCTTCATGAACCTGTCCAATCGACGCTGCCGCTACGTAATCTTCGTTAAAATATTGGAATACATCCTCAACAGGTCTGCCAAACTCATGGTGAAGCTTTTCCTTAATTTCATCTACAGGCACTGGGGGAACCTGGTCCTGAAGCAGTTCCAATTCCTTAACGATCTCTTGAGGAAGCATATCACTTCTGATACTGAGAAGCTGGCCAAGCTTTATAAAAGCAGGCCCCAAATCCTCCAGCATACACCTTATACGGTTACCGGCTTCCCTGGTGTTCCCGCTTTTCACATCTGCAGCGACTCGATCCTTCAATGACAGGATATGAAACAGCCCCACCTCTTCCAGTACATAGCCAAATCCATATTTCACAAATGATGAAGCTATCTCTCTATATCTATTTAATCGTCTCAATCGGTCCGTCAATTCCATCACCCGCTGCTATTCAATGTCTTTTGAAAATCCAGGCGGAATATTTTCCATTCCGTTTTCAACCTGGTCAATATCTTTATTTAACCTGCTATTTCGAAGCTGTGAAATTTCTTCCTGCATTAACACAAGCTGTGCCTGGATCGTGTCTAATTCTTCCCTTGTTACAAAACCAAGCTCAGTCAGCTGGTTTCTGGCCATCTTCCTGAATTCCTCATTCCATTCACCGCTTTTCGATTCGCCTTTTTTGAAAAAGTCATCAAAAATAGTGTCTGCTTCAGCCTGGGTCATACTCCCCTTCTCAACCAGCTTCATGATTGTTTCATCCACCTTTTCCTTACCGGCAACCGCAGCTCCCAGCCCTAACAAAAAACCGCTCTTCAGAAAATTATTCATTAAAAGAACCTCCTCTTTTAGAAATCAATTTACTTATTGATACCCCAAAATGGCGAACAATCACCCATATAAATTAAAAAAGCACCTGTTTATATTTCTGAACAGGTGCTTTTGTCATAATGGGTTCCTTGGTCCCACTTTGGCTAATTGATTTCCTTATTTAGAGTCACAGTTTGATAACATCCGCTTTGTCGAGATAAGCCCAGTTTTGCGGAGCCTTCAAACTAAGCTGCCAATATGTTGTTCCATTGAGCTGATATAAATCAATTAGTCTGTACTTTTCGATATAGCTGCGAATGTCTTCAAACCAGACGATATGCTCTTCGGCTCCTTTCCAATACCTGAACCATGGTGATCTGGCTGCCGTATCATATTGGATGACCGCACCAACAGAGATACCAAGATTCTGTGCGTCCAGGACGGAAAGCGCACGATATTGATTGGTCGAAACCACTTTATCATGCCCGTAAAGGGGGAGACCGATTTGCAATTTTTCACGAGGAATCAAGGTCAATGAATATCTGACGACAAGTGCGATCCACCATAAAGGAGAAACAGGATCAGGCGGGCCTCCCGGGTATCCGTAATCAATCGTCATAACGGCCACAATATCAGCAATCTCCCCAATCGTTTTATAATCATAGGCTCCGATAATTGGATTTGTCGGGATATCTTCAGTCTTAGCATGGACGTTCACGTGTAATATGAGATTCCCCATTGCCCCCTTCAGTTCCCGCAGAAAGGCATTGAAATCTTCCCTTTGCGGCGGCGGAATAAATTCAAGGTCGACACTAATTCCGCTATATCCTCGTTGAGTTGCTAAATTAACAAGACTAGCAACGAGGTTCCTTCGGTATGTGGGGGACGACAATACATTGCCCGCAAGCTCTTTGCTGAAACCGGCAGCAGTAGTGTTTTGAATCAATAATAAAGGGATGATATTTAAATCCCTGCTTTTACGGACAATGGGACCGTCATTCCCTATGACATAGGCATATCCTTCTTCTGTAAAGGAAAATGCCACAACAGCAACAAATGTAAGATGAGGAGCCATTTTCTCAAGTTCAGCCAGAAAAGTTTGAGAGGAGCCAGGTACGATGAATCCAAGTGTAGAAAACTGTGGTTTAACAGGTGAAGGAATATTGATGTTCTGGCCAATATACAATCTGTTGGGATCCATTCCCGGGTTTGCACTGACAATGCTGCTAATATTAGTCATGAATTGAGAAGAAATTCTCCAAAGTGTATCGCCAGCTTTGATTTTATAATAACGAATGATAGGCTGCTGATCTGGAATATAAAGAGCCAGTCCTGGAATGATTAAGCTGGTGGAAGGAAGTCCATTGACGTCGACAATACTTTGGATCGATACACCATATGTTCTGGCAATTGCCCAAAGATTTTCACCCGATCTAACTACGTGGACAGTCATCTGATCACACCTTTTTATTTTTCCTTTTATAATCATATGGCGATTGAGCTATGATATAGTACTGTCAATTATTAAAGGGTGGCTGTTTCTCAAAGACACCGGCTTTTGGAGTCCCATCCCGAAACTCGGAGCTTTCCAAATTGATAAAAAAACTTTCGGAATAAAGGTTTCGATTAAAAAACCTTAAAAAAGAAGCAGGGCTTCCGATTGAAAGCCCCGCTTACACAACTGATCATCTCCAGCGATCACTGTTGTCCGCCCTTTTCCTGTTTCTTGCTGAATAGCAGGAGTCACAGATCTGATATGGAGAATCGACATGGATTCCCTTTCCACAATGCCTGCATTTCTTTTTATAATTTTTGACTTCTGACTTTAAAAACTCGTGAACATCGTCGCTTAATTCAGTTCGAACCCTTTCCCAATAAACAGCCTCCGTTTTTCTGCCAAGCTTATATAAAAACAGCAAATGGAGCCCAATTGCTTTATAAGACAGCTCCAGTTCCTCCAGGGAGGCAGTTTTGACAGGCGGTTCCGGCAATTCTGCACCCGCTACAATTGCCTTGATTGTTTCAAGCCATTGTTCAATAAGAGCTGGTTCTTTTGATGAAAAAGGCAGATGAAGAAATCCATACAGCTCCATCATCGGGAGTCTTGCTTCAATTTCAGTATCCCTGACGTATTCATAAAGCTCTCTTTCTTCCGATAACGAAGCTTTGCTAGTCCCTTTAGGGCTCTCGAACTTATTCCATAGTTCAAAGAAAACAGCAAGCGAACGGTGGTATTTCTGAAACCTTTCAAAAATGCCCGCAGTCGGGGCAATTGAAAATGTCTCCACAGGCTTATCCTCTTTTTCAAGAAGCTTTGTCATCAAGCTGATATCCGAGGTAAAAGCTACTCGGCCGACATTGTAAATACCTTTTCTGCCGGCACGTCCCGCTATTTGCTTTACTTCCTGGGTAGTGAGCCTCCTTCGCCTCGTTCCATCGAATTTTTCATTTTCCAAAAAGACGATTCTCCTGATTGGCAAATTCAGCCCCATGCCAATTGCATCGGTTGCCACAACTACACTTGTTTCTCCTTTGATGAAACGGTCAATTTGCTTTTTTCTTGTCTCTGGCGGCATGCTTCCATAAATCATGCTCACCTGGCGACCGCTGTTTTGCAGTCTTGACGCATTCTCAAGCACCTGTTTTCTAGAAAAGCAAACAAGTGCATCGCCTTTCTTTGTATGCTTCAGGCTGAACTCATTGTTCTCAACCTGGAGGGGGATATCACGGCTGTATTCATAAATATCTGCCACACCATCGTCCAGCAGGTCCATCATCATTCCCTTGATATTCCTGCTTCCGATGATATGGACCTCCTCTGCATTAGCTTTAGTGATAGCTTTAAACCAGGAAAACCCTCTATCCTTATCAGCGATCATCTGTGATTCATCAATGACAACCACTTCATAAAAGTCCTTTTCGTAAAACATTTCAACTGTACAGGATATATGGTTGGCTCCCTCCACTGGCTTTTCTTCCTCGCCTGTTTTCAGGGAACATGGAATACCCTCTGTATTGAGCTTTTCATAAACCTCAAGAGCAAGCAGACGAAGCGGGGCAAGATACAAACCTGTTTTTGCCTCCTTCATCCTTTCCAGAGCGTGGTGGGTCTTTCCCGTATTTGTTTCACCGATGTGAAGTATATACCTGACATTTCTTCTCAGCGAAGGATTGTATTCGCGGCCAAAAATGTCCTCCAGCATGCGAGCTTCTTCTTCCCTTTTCCGTTCAAGCTCTGCCTGCTCCTCTGCCTTCCTTCGTTCCCTATCTCCAAGGTCTCTTTCGTATATTGCTTGATGTTCTTCCTCATCAAATTTAATTTCAGCCAAATCGAGCAAATCGGTTACATACTCTTCCTGCAGCTTAAAAAGAAAACCATCCAAATAAACTTCAGCTAAATCATTAATAATTCTTTTTATCTCTGCAGCTGAAAGTTTGTCCTTGAACAGTTCCTCATATTCCCTGAAAATATGCTGATCGAGATGATCCAATACCTTCTCAGCTGCTATCTGTGTAAAATATTCTAAAACTTCATTTGCGAAATGATACTGGTAGGTCTCATACTCAAAATAAAATCGCCCAAAACTCGCTGTTTGGTGGATTTGACCAGTCAGTTCATCATAAAAGTCAGCCATTGTTCTGTAATCAGCAGGATTGAACGCTCCAATCACGGTTAATTTTTCTTCCAGCATGTATGTGTCGATATCCTCGAATTTTTGATTTTCGATTAAGATTATCTTTAGTTTCTTTGCCATCTCATGTCTGATTTTAAGGAAGGCTGATTCTTGAAAGTCACTTAAGACCATATGGGAAACGTTCTGGATTTTCTCCTTAATGCCTGCCTTTTGCTCAAGCAGCCTGTCTTCCTCCACTTTCTTCAGGAACTTTTTTCTTGCATGATGATATTGTGCTTCCCAACTGTGCTCATCAATCGCGGACTTGATCCATTCCATTGTGTTGAAGACTTTATAGCCTCTCATTTCATTCCTGAAAAGCTTGTTGATCAGCTTCCGGTCCACACCTTCAACAACATATCCCCGCTCACTTAAAAAAGCCTTCTTATCACGCTTCGAAAAGTCATTAGTAGACTTTGTCAGCCACACATTCATCCAAATCTGGCTGATATAAGTATGCCTTTTATCTAAATACTCCGCGAAGTCAGGAAGAACTTCCTGTTCACCAAGGAAATTTTCGATATCATCCATTATCTTGGTTTTTGTGTTCTCCACTGCCTGCTGGTGGATTATTTCAATTTGTTTCATATATGAACCCCTTATTATATGTAAAGTGAAAATGTTTTGTTTCGGCAGCACTTTTTCAGGAGGTCTATGACCCCACCCATGCTGGTTTGAGCAGAAAGCTTTTATAGCTATATAAATAAAAGGCCGCACAACAAAATGTGCGTGCCCTTCCATTTAATATTCTTCATAAATCAGTGGAACGGCTTACTATGCGTTCTTCAACTTCAACTTTTTCATTACTTTGGTCAGAACCTTTTTGTCGTCCTTTGTTACACTTTTAGGTTTAATCGGTGAAACTGGTTTAATTTTATCAACGTTATCCACACTTAGGATTTCAAGGTAAAACGGTGTGGTTTGGCGATTTCCCTTCAGATATCCCTTTAGTATTTTCATTTTGTCAGATGTCCCTGTCATAGCACCTTGATAATCCCATTCTATTTCATTTTTGTATCTTGAATCCATCTTTTCTTTTAAAGCAAAGGCTTCTGCTAGTGCATCCTCCGGTGTAATAAAATAGGATTGTGTTCTCCTCAATCCCTTCTTTTTGCTGCCATCGCCCGCTTTTGCTTGATATAGTTTTACTAACATTTCCCTCATCCTCTCTGGTTTGGTCTCACGCCTTCTCATGGTAAGTGGAAACACCAGAAGACCCGAGGAATTACGTATATATTTAGTATACCCTTTTTTCCATCAGTTACCTATTAATAAGGAAATTAATGATAGTAAAAAAAAGGAGCGTGTTCTCATTACACGCTCCAGTTCAAAATTATTTAGAAATTACTGCTTCTTTTTCATTGTTACTCTCATGGCGGATCGTTGCCTGGGCAGCAGCGAGTCTTGCAAGCGGTACTCGGTATGGCGAGCAGCTTACATAGTCAAGTCCTGCATTGTAGCAAAATTCAATCGAACTCTTTTCACCGCCGTGCTCCCCGCAAATTCCTGTCTTTAGGCCCGGCTTAGTCTGACGGCCAAGTTCCACACCAGTCTCAACCAGCTTGCCCACTCCCTCACGATCAAGCACAGCAAACGGGTTTTCGGGCAGAACCTTTTGTTCAATATACGCTTGAAGGAACTTTCCTTCAGCATCGTCGCGGCTGTAACCGAATGTAGTCTGTGTCAGGTCATTCGTACCAAATGAG
This sequence comes from Bacillus sp. ISL-39, assembly GCF_018613295.1. NCBI lineage: Bacteria > Bacillati > Bacillota > Bacilli > Caryophanales > Bacillaceae > Bacillus > Bacillus sp. ISL-39. The sequence continues at coordinate 4,766 of NZ_JAGGQM010000010.1, read as the reverse complement.
AAGAAGTCAGCTTCCTCGGCAATCTGGTCCGCAGTCAATGCTGCCCGCGGTATCTCAATCATTGTTCCAACAGTATATTCAAAATCTTTGCCAGTTTCCTCTTTTATGCTTTGCGCAGCTGCATTGACCAGTTCACGCATTTCCTTTAACTCATTGACATGGCCAACCAGCGGAATCATAATTTCAGGCTGGGCATTGATTCCTTTATCAGCTAAATTTGCTACAGCATAGAAAATGGCTCTTGCCTGCATTTCATAGATTTCGGGATGAATCATGCCAAGTCGGCAGCCACGGTGGCCAAGCATCGGATTGAATTCGTCCAATTGCCGTACCTTCTTAAGCAACGCTTCCTTTTCCTTTAGCTCTTTTGATTCAGGGTCCAGGATTTGCAGTTTCGTAATCTCGACAATTAGTTCTTCTTTATCTGGCAGGAACTCATGTAAAGGAGGATCCAGCAAACGAATGGTTACTGGCAGCCCCTGCATGACTTCAAGGATTTTTTCAAAATCCCCCTGTTGCATCGGCAATAGTTCATCAAGTGCTGCATTTCGTTCTTCGAATGTTTCTGCAAGAATCATCTTCTTGACAATCGGCACTCTTGCTGCGTCCATAAACATATGCTCCGTTCGGCATAGACCAATTCCGCCTGCACCGAATTCCAAAGCCTTGGCAGAATCCTCAGGATTATCTGCGTTGGCACGGACACCAATCTTGCGCTCTTCATCAGCCCATTTGAGCAAAAGCTGGAACTCTTCGGACAGCTCAGGTTCAATCATTGGGATTTCACCGAGCATAATTTCACCCGTTCCGCCGTCAATCGTAATGATCTCACCATAATTGACTACCGTTTCACCAACACGGAATTGTTTTTCGTGCAAATCGATTTTCATCGCTTCGCAACCACAAATACAAGCCTTGCCCATCCCCCGTGCCACTACAGCTGCATGGCTTGTCATTCCTCCTCGGCTAGTAACGACAGCTTGTGCTGCGATAATGCCATGGATATCGTCTGGTGTTGTTTCAGGTCGTACCAAAATGACCTTTACGCCTTCGTTAGCAAGCAATTCTGCTTCATCCGCATCAAATACTACTTTTCCCGTTGCTGCGCCAGGTGAAGCAGGAAGACCTTTGGCCAACTGATTGCGCTCGAAATTCTCATCGATCCTGCGATGCAGGAGCTGGTCAAGCTGTTCCGGGTCAACACGAAGCAATGCAGTTTTTTTATCGATGATTCCTTCTTTGAACAACTCTGTAGCGATGCGGATGGCAGCCTGTGCAGTGCGCTTCCCGGTCCGTGTCTGAAGGATGAACAGTTCTCCGCGTTCAACCGTGAATTCGATATCCTGCATATCCTCATAATGCTGTTCGAGACGGTTACAAGTATCGACAAACTGCTGATAAACTGCAGGCATTTCATCCTTTAACGTCTGAATTGGCTGTGGAGTCCGGATGCCTGCGACCACATCCTCTCCTTGTGCATTAATCAAATATTCACCATAAAGGATGCTTTCTCCAGTTGATGGGTCCCGGGTAAATGCTACACCTGTTCCTGAGTCATTGCCCATGTTTCCAAAGACCATGCTCTGGATGTTAACAGCAGTCCCCAGATGTGAAGGGATTTTATTCAAACGGCGGTACACGATCGCCCTCTGGTTGTTCCAGGAATCAAATACAGCGTTTATGGAGAGGAATAGTTGTTCTTTAGGATCCTGAGGGAAAGGCTTTCTTGTATGTTTGGTCACGATATTCTTATAGCCCTGGATGACTTCCTTCCAATCCTCAGCAGTCATTTCAGGATCAGCGGCGTAGCCTTTCGCTTCCCTGGTTTCTTCCAGTAATCGCTCAAAAAAGAAGACATCGACATCGAGTACGACATCACTGAACATCTGGATGAAACGTCGGTAAGAATCATAAGCAAATCTAGGGTTGTTCGTTAGTTTTGCCATACCCTCGACTGTTTCGTCATTCATCCCAAGGTTAAGAATCGTATCCATCATCCCCGGCATTGAGAATACAGCTCCGGAGCGTACAGATACAAGCAAAGGGTTCTGGGGATTTCCGAGTTTTTTTCCAGTTTTCTGTTCCAATTCACCCAGTGCTTCTAAAACCTGTGCCTGAACTTCAGCAGGAATGGTCTTTCCAGCATCATAATAAGCGTTACATGCCTCCGTGGAAAGAGTGAACCCGAAAGGTACAGGAAGGCCGATATTGGTCATTTCTGCCAGGTTGGCACCTTTTCCTCCCAAGATTTCCTTCATCCCGCTATTTCCTTCATTAAAAAGATAAACAAATTTAGACATCAGCCTTAACTCCTCTCACTTTTTAAAATATCGAGTATCAATCCTGCTGTTTCTTCGATAGCCTTATTTGAAACATTGATGACTGGGCAGCCCACACGTTTCATGATTTTTTCTGCATAATCAAGCTCTTCCAGTATTCGTTCATAGCTTGCATAGTTTGCCCTGGCCCCCAGTCCAAGCGCTTTCAGCCTTTCCGTCCTGATTTCGTTCAGTTTATCCGGCGAGATGATCAGACCGACACATTTGCTTCTGGATATCTGGAACAATTCATCTGGCGGCTTTACCTCTGGAACGATTGGCACATTGGCTACTTTGTAACGCTTGTGAGCAAGGTACATTGATAAAGGTGTTTTTGAAGTCCGAGAAACGCCCACCAGTACAATATCCGCTCTTAAAATGCCGCGCGGGTCTCTGCCATCGTCATATTTGACGGCAAATTCAATGGCTTCAATCTTGCGGAAGTATTCATCATCAAGCTTACGCATCATTCCCGGTCGATGGTTTGGTTCCTTATTGAACTTCTTTTCAAAGGCATTCATCAGCGGATTCAGCAAATCAACTGCATAGATCCCTTCCTCCTGTGCTCTTTTATCCAAATAAGCCTTGAGCGCTGGAACAACGATCGTATAAGCGATAATTGATCGTCCTTGCTTCGCAACCATGATGACGTCTTCAATGTCTTCCTCGTCTTCAACATATGAATTTCTTCTGATATCAACCTGGCCGCCATTAAACTGGGTTGCCACAGCCTTGACAACAAATTCTGCTGTTTCCCCGACTGAATCGGATACCACGTAGACAACTTCCTTCATATCCAAAATACGCTCACTTCCTAGACAGATTTTTGCTCAGCTATTTCTAGATAAACCTTTGTAATGGTTGTTTTGGTTATTCGTCCGATGACTTCATATGAATCTGGTTTATGCTTGAGTTCCCGGACGACAGGGAGAGAATCAATTCTGTTTGTCACAAGCTTTTTAGCAGCCTGGACGAGTGTTTCCTCTGGCTTCACAGTTATAATGTTTGGCATCCTTGTCATGATGACGCTTACAGGAAGATCCTCGAGATTCTTGTTTCCGATAGCGGCCCTCAACAGGTCTTTCCTTGATATGACGCCAGCAAGGCATCCTTCAGAATCAACAGCATATAGAGTCCCTACATCTTCAAGGAACATCTGGACGATGCCATCATAAACAGAGGAGGACTTTTGGACGACAATCGGATGGCCTTTATAGTCATTGACTTTAAGATTAAGAACTTCTGTCGGTTCAAACAGTCTTTCTTTATCCTTATTGAAAAAATAGCCAACTCTCGGCCTTGCCTCCAGACTGCCTGCCATTGTCAGGATCGCCAGGTCTGGCCTGAGAGTAGCCCGGGTAAGCTTAAGCTTCTCGGCTATCTGTTCACCAGTTATCGGACCATCCTCCTTGACAATTTGAACGATTTCTTCCTGCCGTTTTGTTAGTTTAATAGAACTCACCACCAACGTACCCCCAATAATTAATATGTAACATTATCAAGGAATTTTTTAATGTGTTATCCTTATCAACTTATAGTATATAACATTTAGCCAAAAAGCAAAAGAAAAGGTTTTGATAATTCTTTGAATATATTAAAATAGCCTGGTTTCTTGCGTTTAAATGGGTTACACGTTTATTTTGAATGCTTAAAATATGTCATACTGTTTGGAACAGACTAAGGCTATAAGTCTTAGAATAGGTGTCCGAGTCTGGTCCTGTTTCGGACAATTCTGAAGGAAATCAGTGAAAAGCTGTCTGAACTTGGGGCTGCTTCTGACAGCTTTGAAGCAAATCCACGAAAAGCTGTCTGAACTTGGGCCTACTTATGACAGCTTTGAAGCAAATCAGTGAAAAGCTGTCTGAACTTGGGGCTGCTTCTGACAGCTTTGAAGCAAATCAGTGAAAAGCTGTCTGAACTTCGGGCTGCTTTTGACAGCTTTGAAGCAAATCCACGAAAAGTTGTCTGAACTTGGAGCTACTTATGACAGCTCTGAAACAAATCAGTGAAAAGTTGTCTGAACTTGGGCCTACTTATGACAGCTTTGAAGCAAATCCACGAAAAGTTGTCTGAACCTGGGCCTACTTATGACAGCTTTGAACCAAATCCACGAAAAGCTGTCTGAACTTGGGCCTACTTATGACAACTTTGAAGGAATTCACCGAAAAGTTGTCTGAACTTGGGCCTACTTATGACAGCTTTGAAGCAAATCCACGAAAAGCTGTCTGAACTTGGGCCTACTTATGACAGCTTTGAAGCAAATCCACGAAAAGTTGTCTGAACTTGGAGCTACTTATGACAGCTTTGAAGCAAATCCACGAAAAGTTGTCTGAACTTGGGCCTACTTATGACAGCTTTGAAGGAAATCGGTGAAAAGTTGTCTGAACTTGGAGCTACTTATGACAGCTCTGAAACAAATAAGTGAAAAGTAGTCTGAACTTGGGCCTA
>NZ_JAGGQM010000009.1:0-105164 GCF_018613295.1 Bacillus sp. ISL-39 | reverse complement strand
TTGAATCGTACCCTTATAAATGCAGAACTGCTTGCATAAGGGTACCTTTCGGCTTGGACGATGCCCTTATAGAGATGGATCTAGTGACCTCTTCCCTCTACCTTGCAATCCACGAAGCCGATCCACTCCATCGGCGGCTATTTTTACAATATTATAATTCCACCCGCAACACGCTCCAATACCCAAATAAATAAAGCCAGCTTAAAAACTAAGCTGGCTAATTGTATTAATCCTTTTTAACAGGGAGTCCTTCTTCTTCCCAGGCGGAGTAGCCGCCTTCGAGGTTGACTACATCCTTGTAGCCGTTTTTCAAGAGCAGGCTTGTTCCGATCGCGGAACGTGCGCCTGACTGGCAGTGGGCGATGATTTTCTTGTCGTTTGGCACCTCGTCAAGCTTGTCGGTCAGGTTTCCGAGCATCATGTGATGGGCACCGGGGATATGGCCGCTGTCCCACTCGCTCTGATTGCGGACGTCGATGACAAAGTAGTTATCGTCTTCCATCATTTCTTTTGCCTCGCTGGCGGTGATGGTCTTGTAACCTTCCAGGCTGCCGCTGAGCTCTTTCGGGTCAATATACCCTGTGACCTGGTCAAGTCCGATTGACTGCAGGGATTTTCCTGCATCAGTCAGTTTTTCCGGATCACCAATCAATACGATGTCCTGGTCATAGTTTAACAGCCAACCTGCCCAGTTCGTGAAGGAGTTATTATAGGGGATATTGATCGTTCCTTCAGCATGTCCCTCGGCGAACTCATCTGCCGGACGGGTGTCGACAACCACTGCGTCCCCTGCGTCAGATAATGACACTTTAGGCGTTTCCTCATGTCTGAGCAGTTCAGGGCCTACTTTATTCAGCTTTTTCATCTGGGCAAAGTACTTCGGAGGCTCCGGCTGTCCGGCAAGCAGCTCCTCAACAAACTTATCCTCTTCTTTGATTTGGAAAGCCCAGTTGAATTTTTTTTCATAGCCTAAAGTGGACATTGGCACAGCTCCAAGGGATTTTCCGCATGCGCTTCCTGCTCCGTGTGCTGGCCATACCTGCAGGAAGTCAGACAGCTCTTCCACTTTTCGGAGCGATTCGAACATCTGGCGTGCACCCGCTTCGGATGTATCCTTGATGCCTGCCGCCTTTTCAAGAAGATCCGGTCGGCCTACATCGCCCACGAACAGGAAGTCTCCCGTGAAAATTCCCATCGGCTCATTGGCGCCGCCGCCCTTATCCGTCAACAGGAATGAGATGCTTTCCGGTGTATGGCCCGGCGTGTGGATGACTTCAAAATAAATATTTCCAATATTGAACGTCGAGCCTTCTGTCAGCAATTCATGCTCATACTGGTCGACATATTGATACTTCCAGTCCTTATCCCCTTCATCGGATACATACAGCTTCGCGCCATGGTGATGGGCAAGCTCCCTTGCTCCTGACAGATAATCTGCATGAATATGGGTTTCTGTTGCAGCTGAGATTTTGAGGCCCTCTTTTTTGGCGATGTCCAGATAAGGCTGGATATTCCTTGCCGGGTCGATGACAATCGCTTCGCCCGTTCTCTGGCAGCCGATCAAGTAAGACATATGTGCAAGCTGGTCATCAAAAAATGACTTGAAATACATATGAACTCCTCCTTCATTTTAATAGGTTTATGAAGACTATATTCTCTTATACCCCACACCATATATTTTAAAAGTCAAAAAACATCAGTGCAGGGGGCTGCCTTAATTCCAATATATACCTATATCTGTATTTTACTCTGTTAAGAAATCTCCTTCAAATAAAAAGAACCTGCTCCAAAATTGGAACAGGTCTATTTTCCAGCAGGACGTTTCATCATCAAAATATAGAGGAGAATCGAAACGGAAACGGAAATGGCGGAAGCGATGTAGATGCTGCCATAGCCAAGCCAGTGACCGATCTGGCCAAAAGTCATCGCTCCGACACCAACGCCCAAATCGAAAAAGGAGAAGAAGGTTGCGTTAGCCATGCCTTTTCGATTCATCGGTGCATCCTGTACTGCCCATGCCTGAAGTGCCGGCTGGACTGAGCCGAAACCGAATCCGTACAGGCCGGCTGCGATGAACATCACCAGGCTGTTTGGCAGCCAGGCTAAAAGGATCATGGCGATCATAATTAAAACTGTCCCGGGCAGGAAGACGGCGCCATGTCCTTTTTTGTCATAGAGTTTGCCCGCAAAGGACCGGGAAAGCATTAGGGTAATCGCAAAAATAAAAAAGTACCATTCTATCCCTTCAATTCCCTTCTGTGCTGAGTAAAGGGGCAGAAATGAAGCGATTCCTCCAAATGTGGTTGTAATGAACAATAATAGCAATGACGGCTGCAGGGCGGACTTTTCGTATACATCCCATCTGCGCCTGACCTTATTCTCTTCCGTTTTTTCCACCTTTTTATAGGTGATCCTTGATGCCAGCAGGAAGGCAGCAAGACCCAGGATGGCACTGATTAAAAATAACTGCTTGAATGTGATTGCCGCAGCCAGCGCCAGACCAAGCGTCGGTCCCATCGCGAGCGCAACGTTCCCAGAGAGACCGAAATATCCCATTCCTTCTCCCCTGCGCCGCGGTGGTATTAAGTCGGTTGCGATTGTACCAGATGCTGTCGTGGAAAATCCCCAGCCAACCCCCTGGACAATCCGCATTAAAAACAAGAAGGCGATTCCTGAAGCAAATCCAAATGTGCCTACAGAAACCACGAAAATGGCCAGGCCTGTCAGGTAAATACCCCCCCTGCCTCTCGTTTCCAGCATCCATCCTGCAAATGGGCGTACAAGCAATGCCGAAAATGTGAAAATCCCAACGACAAACCCGATCAACTGGTCATTTCCGCCCAGATGCTCCACAAACAACGGAATGGTAGGCAAGGTCATTTGAAAACCCAGGAAGATAAAGAAATTCGCCAGGAATATAAACATAAAGTCCTTGCTCCAAATTTTTTCAGTGCCCTGTGGCTGCTGAGCTGCTCCTGATGATTGATCCATATGATTCATCCTTTCTAAATTCCATGCTTTGTTTAGGCACTGTTGCCAATCCATCCTTTTAAAAATTTTCTTGTTCAATATTCCGTCAATTTGTTGTTGCATTTGTGTGAACAACTTCACAATCAACTCATTTTTATTTCGGATTCTGATATATTGTAAGTGTAATCAATAATTACTTATTTTTGAAGGGAAGCGATTTAGATGTTCGCTAAATGGTTAAGAGAAAACAATATTGCTGCTGGCCTGTTGACTGTCATTAGGGTATGGCTCGGATATAACTGGATGACTGCGGGATGGGGAAAATTGACGGGTGAAGGATTTGACGCAACTGGATATTTAAAAAATGCAGTTGCCAATCCAGTAAAAGGTCCAGACGGAAACGCAGTATATGGTTGGTATGTAAACTTCCTTGAAAGTTTTGCGCTCCCGAATATCGAACTTTTCAACTTTATTGTCCCGCTGGGAGAATTCCTTGTTGGTCTTGGTTTGATTCTCGGAACTCTGACAACTGCAGCCATGTTCTTCGGCCTGGTGATGAACTTCAGCTTCTTCCTTGCCGGAACAGTATCTCACAATCCAACTGACATCTTCTTCGGCTTCATCATCCTGTTCGCTGGCTATAACGCTGGCAAATACGGTTTAGACCGCTGGGTCGTTCCTTTCATCCGTAAAACTGTATTCAAACGCGAAACTGAAGCTGCATATAAAGCAGTTTAACTGAAATCATAATCAGAGAGCCCGGCATTTGCCTGGCTCTTTTTCTTTTACGGATCTGCCTATACTAGTTTTTGCTTCCACCATGATTTCCCTAGCCCCCGCCAAGCATTGCCACTGTCATCTTCTCCACAAAGTGTTCAAAATCCTGACAATATGTTTTTTCTAATATGTGAACAAAGACTTCCTGCCCGCATTTTAAAATAGAAGATTAATATATTGTAGTGTAATCAAATAATACTTCATCCTTGAAGGGAAGCGATTGATATGATTGCTGATTGGTTAAGGGAAAACAAGATTGCCGCTGTCCTGTTGACTGTTTTAAGATTTTGGCTCGGATATAACTGGATGGTTGCTGGATGGCATAAAATGACCGGGGAAGGATTTGACGCAACTGGATACCTGAAGAATGCCGTCGCCAATCCGGTAAAAGGTCCTGATGGGAACATGGTTTATGGCTGGTATGTCTCTTTTCTGGAAAACTTCGCGCTGCCAAACATTGAGCTATTCAACTTTATAGTGCCGGTCGGTGAATTCCTCGTCGGCCTGGGCCTCATCCTTGGCTGCCTGACCACTGCCTCAATGTTCTTCGGCTTAGTAATGAATTTCAGCTTCTTTCTAGCCGGAACCGTATCCCATAATCCAACTGATATATTCTTCGGTTTCATCATTCTCTTCGCTGGTTTTAACGCAGGGAAGTATGGATTGGACTACTGGGTGATCCCGTATATCCGGAAAACCATTTTCAAACAGAAAGCAGCCACTAAATAAATTTTCGGCCTCCTGAGCTAATAGCAGGGGGCTTTTGTATACCTTGTCCCAACTGGAAAACTTAGCTATAATTTTACATAGAACGCCTATTAGAATAGGAGCGATTATTTTGTTCAACCTCGGTGCACTAGAAACTCACCAGCTTTTAAATAAAATCAATGAAAATATTTTCATTGCTGATGAAGAATACAAAATTGTCTTCATCAATGATTCTGCCCTGAAATTATTAGCGCAAATTGGCCCTTATGTAGGGATTGCTGATCCAGAAGAATTCATTGGCAGGAATTTAGGAGAGTTCCATGGCAGCCGTCAACAGAAAATCCTGGTCGAAGGGAATTTTCCTCATTCCGCCAGCATCACTTTGTTCAATAAATTTTCAGCCGAAATTATGGTAGATCGACTTACTAATCATGATGGCAAGGAAAGCGGATTTATCCTTACATGGAAAGATATCACTGAATTCGAAGAGGCACTGGAGGAAAACAGGAAACAGCTGCAAGTTCTTGATATGCCTGTCATCCCGCTATCCGTCGACTCAGCTGTCCTGGTTCCGGTCATGGGAAAATTGACTGAAGACCGACTGGTGCTTCTTGGTGACAAAATCCTCTCCCACAGCGCCAGGCAGGGAAATCAATTTGTCATTTTTGATTTTACCGGAGTTTCGGATGAACTTGATGCATCCATCGCGTTCCGACTGCAGCAGGTCATCAATGCCTTGAAGCTTATGGGTGTTCAATCCATCTATGTAGGGATCCGTCCTGAAATGGCCAAATCAATCGTGCTAAATGGTTTGCACGTTAATGTTCCGACTTTCAACACATTTGTCCATGGAATCCGTTATGTGTGGAAAGAAACGGGTTTTGAACTTGTAAAAATTGAAGATTAACCATAAAAAGAAGGCTTGGTCACTGACCGAGCCTTTTCATCTATTTATATTGTTGGAAGATCGGAAACCGTTCTTTCATTCAATTCTTCGCCTGTATTCACGGTTGATTTCGGTTCGAAAAAGATAACATGTGCTTCTTCTTCTGCTATAGGAAGGTGCTCAACACCTTTAGGGACAATGATGAATTCCCCTTCTTTCAGGTGTACATCCCGATCTCTGAATTTAAGCAAAAGCTCACCTTTTACAACAAGAAACATCTCATCCTCATGTTCATGCATATGCCAGATAAACTCACCTTTCAGCTTGGCGAACTTTACATGCATATCATTTATTTCCCCCGCAATTTTTGGACTCCAATAATCACTGAAAAGCGAAAACTTTTCGTTGATATTTACCTTCTCCATTTTTGCCAATCCCCCCCTATTGTCCAAAAGAAAACTCTGTATGGATTTCCCAATACTTTGTTATCGTATTTCCAGTTTGTAACATAAACCCTATCTGCACTTTTTCAGTTTCATTTTCAAAAGTCAAGACACCGTGCGGCAGGTAATCGTATGTAAGTCCGTCATTATACTTGAAGGTCCTTGGGCTTCCATTTATGTCTGCTATGATTTTGGCAATCTCGTCCGGGTCTTTTATAACCTGGATTGTTGTGCCATCCATGCCGCTGACTGCCAATTTATCATAATTACCTGACAGGATTTTGTGATGATAAGCCCAATATCCTGTCAAAAGGATGACACTCACCAGAACTAAAATGACAGTTACAAGCGTTTTCCTTTCAGCCATGCCAATCCCTCCCCCTATCATTTTACCATTTACTTCATTAAAAAAGACCAACCCATTGGATTGGCCTCATATTACTATGTTACATCACCATAAGCTTGAAGATTGTCAAGCCAATCCCGATCAGGAAGCCGCAGACGGCTCCGTTCACCCTGATCCATTGCAGGTCTTTTCCCACGTTGTTTTCCATCATGTCAATCAGTGTTTCTGTATCGAGCTTATCAAGATTTTCTCTGACAAGCTTGCCGATTTTAGAATGGTTTCTTTCAATTAACCCGGCAATCTTCGCATGGAGCCAGGTTTCGATTGCTGTTACCTTTTCATCGTCAGCTTTGATTTCTTCAATGAACTTTTTCACCACTGGTGTAACCGTATCATCTACAAAGCTGTCTTTTTCGATAAAAGCCATTGTACGCTCCTTTGCCTTCGCCAATACACCTTTGATTTGTCCGGTTAAGTCCATCTCTTCGACCATCTTGTTTTTCCAGGCCTGGATTTCCGACATTAGAGCTTTACGCTCACTGATGCTTCCAAGCTCTTGGCGGATTTTATCAAGAATCATATGGCGGTAGCGATTATCATCCTGCTGCAGGTTTTTCATTCTTTTTAAAATGAATGACTGCAAAATATTGCCGACCTTTTCTTCCGTGATCATATTGCTGAACGATTGGATCGCGAATTTCAAAAGTCCGTCAGCTTCCGTTGTATCGATCGCCTGCTTTCCCAGTTTGCCAAGAACCAGTTTCGCTTCATCCTGAGACGCCCATTTTTCCGTCTCCTGGAGTACATAGTCAAAAGCAGCCGAGTCATATTCCTTTGCCAGTATATGGCTTGAGGCTTTTTGTAAAAAATCGGAAGAGTCTGCTGATAGCAGGAAGCCTTTGATTTCTTGTTCGATCGTCGGTGCAAATCTTTCGATGTCTATTTTCCCCACAACATCCAGACTGAATGATTGGATGCTTTTCTTAACAGACTCAGAATGCAGTTCCTTCTCAACCGTTTCGAAAATTTTATCAAGAATATGAATCTGCTTGAACTTTTCCATGATGCTCTCTTTCGTGAGCCAGTCATTCTCAAGCATGTTGATTAACGCGCGCGTTACTTTATCACGATTCTTCGGCAGAAGTGCCGTGTGCGGAATCGGGATTCCCATCGGGTGCCTGAATAGCGCCGTAACGGCAAACCAGTCCGCAAGTCCCCCGACAAGACCAGCTTCAAAGCCGCCCATCAGCAATTTCCCGATCAATGAATCCTGAAACGGAATCGCGGCAAGGAACCCCGCTCCCATAATCGCCAGCGAAATAGCCGCTAAATGTCTAGATCTCTTATCACGTTTTTCCATATATCTCCCTCTGTTACTGTTTGATTTATGCCCAAAAATTTCTACTATTAAAAGAACAAAAGAGTCTTCCTAAAAAGAGTCTCTTCAATATTTTAACCAATTTATAGGGGAGAAAGCTATAAAAAAGGAAAGTCCCGGGAGCTTTGGCTGCCGGGACTTCATTATTATGACTTTCCTACTTCATCCACTCTGGCTTTCCGAAACCTTTGAACTCTTCATCGATGATTTCTTCAAACTCAGCGGATTCTACAACTTCTTTGATGTCCTTTGCAAACTGGGCATCCTGGTCTTTTGTGTTGATAACCACGCGGTTACGGTATTGGTCTGGCATGTTTTCAAGCTGAAGCGCGTCCAGCAGGTTCATTTTTGCTGCAAGGGCAAAGTTTCCTGGTACAGCTGATAGGTCGACGCTTTCTACTGCTCTTGGAAGCTGTGCTGCTTCAATCGGCTTGAACTGCAAGTTCTTGACATTGTCTTTTACATCTTTCTCAGAAACTGTCAGTGGGTCAGCATCAGGATCAAGCTTGATTAATCCAGCGTCCTCAAGGATCAGGAAGGCACGCGCTGCATTTGTTGGGTCATTTGGAATCGCGATGGCAGAACCGTCTGCGACTTCATCCAGTGAATTGAATTTCTTTGAGTAAATCCCCATTGGCGCGGTTGGCACGACAATCACTTCCGATAGCTCAAGTTTATGTTCTTTCGCGAAGTTTTCCATATAAACCTTGTGCTGGAACAGGTTAGCATCTAGATCACCTTTTGACAAAGCCAGGTTCGGCTGGATGTAATCGCTGAACTCGACTACTTTCACTTCATAGCCTTTTTTCTCAAGGAGCGGCTTGATCCCCTTTGTGACCATATCGCTGTATGGACCGGATGTCGCACCGAATGTCACATGTTTTGCGTCTGCTTCCGCATCGCCGCTGGATGCTGAGTCGCTGCCGCATGCGGCAAGCAGCCCGATTGATAAAAATAACAGTACAAACAATAATAATTTCTTCATTTTAAAAGAACCCCCTAATATTTATCTTTTGTCTACTAATCTTGCAATCCTGTCCCCGCCAAATTGGATCAGCTGGACGAGGCAGATGAGGATAATGACTGTTGTGATCATGATGGTATTGTCGTATCGGTAATAGCCAAAGCGGATCGCCAGGTCACCGACTCCACCTCCGCCGACAATGCCGGCCATTGCCGAATACGCAACAAGGCTGATAATTGTGATGGTTACCCCCTGGACAATGCCAGGCTTCGCTTCAGGTATCAGTACATCGTTGATGATCATCCATGGAGTCGCGCCAGTTGCAACGGCAGCCTCTATGACTCCTTTATCAATTTCCCGAAAGCTTTGCTCTACGATTCTCGCAAAAAACGGAATTGCCGCGACCGACAATGAAACAGATGCCGCTGTCGGACCAATTGTCGTGCCAGCAATTAAATTCGCAAGCGGGAGAAGGGCGATCAGCAAGATAATGAATGGAACCGAACGGATCATATTGACGATGAAGCCGGCAATATTTTTAAAAAGCTGGTTTTCCAGGAACAGTCCTTTGTCAGTGACAAAAAGAAGGACTCCTGTTGGCAATCCAACGATGATGGCGACAAGGATGGAGATGCCGACCATATAGATCGTTTCAAAAAACGCTTTATTCAATTCAGGCAGCAGTGCAATCAGGTTATCAAGCAGCATCATCAATCACCTCCAGATTTTTAGTCCTTGCCGCTATATAGGCAATCGCCCGGTCAATCTCCAGCTGGTCGCCCGAAATCTCCATAATGAAAATGCCCAATGGAATATCCTGAATATATTCAATCTTTCCATGCAGGATATTTCCGCGAACCTTATAGGTCTGGAACACATCAGAAATGACTCCCTGTTCGGCAATTTCACCCTGGAAATAGATTTTGATCAGCTTTCCTCGACGCTCCTTCAGCAATCTTTCCGGCAGTTCGAATTGAAGGATGGCGTTGACAAAGTCCCTTGTGAGAGCTTGTTTCGGATTCGCGAAGACTTCATACACCTCTCCTTCTTCAATGATTTTCCCGTCTTGCATAACAGCCATCCTGTCGCAGATGGTCTTGACGACTTCCATCTCGTGGGTGATGAGGACAATCGTGATGCCCAATTCACTATTAATCTTTTTAAGTAAGGATAGGATTGATTTCGTAGTGCTTGGATCCAGAGCAGAAGTAGCCTCATCACATAAGAGCACAGATGGATTGTTCGCCAGCGCCCTGGCGATACCGACCCGCTGTTTCTGTCCGCCTGACAATTGTGCCGGATAGACATCCCTTTTATCAGTGAGGCCGACCATATCAAGAAGCTCCGTCACTCTATCATTGATTTTCGCTTTCGGAGTGCCGGCCGCTTTAAGCGCAAAGGCGATGTTTTCACTAACTGTCTTTGCGCTGACAAGATGGAAGTGCTGAAAGATCATCCCGATTTTCAGGCGCGCTTTCCTCAGTTCACTCTTGTTCAAAGAAGTTAGCTCCAGACCATCAATATGTATTTCTCCGGATGTTGGTTTTTCAAGAAGATTCAGGCATCGGATTAAAGAACTTTTACCGGCTCCGCTGTATCCGACAATACCGTAAATCTCTCCCTTTTCTACTTTTAATGAAACTTGGTCAACACCTGTAACCGCCCCTTTTTTTGTTTCATAAATCTTGACCAGGTTTTCCACTTCAATCATGATTTGCACCCCCGTTTTTAAAAAATAAAAAAGCCTCTTTCATTCAAAGAAAGAGGCATCGTAAACATCTATACGACTTATCTTTCAGAATGAAAACATTCTGCAGGAAGTGGCACCTTTCCCAAAAGGAGGTTGCCGGACGTCATAGGGCCTAATCCCTCAGTCTCTCTTGATAAGTAACTTATTTAATTAATTTCGATAATTGAAATATTAAGTCTATCTGATTTATTTGTCAACAAAGTTTTTTGAGGTTTTTCTCATGTTACCGCTTACAGGGCTGCAGGAGTAAGGAATTATTTTTTGAAAAAGAAAACCCCTTGTTTACGATAAAACAAGGGCACCGTAAACAAGGGATCCTGCGATGACATAGGCAGGGTGGACTTTGAATTTTTCCATCAGGATGAAGCTGATTCCGCCAATCAGAATGGTATGCATCAGCCCGACCCCCTCATAGGAAGAGAAAAAGAAATCATAGGTCATGACTCCTAAAAGGACGGCAATGACAGGGCGGACGACGATTGTCAGCCTTTTGACACGGGGTGAATCTTTAAACTTCATTAACAAACCGAGCAAGCTGATCATCAGGATTAGGGATGGTGCTACCGTGGCAAATACCCCAACTATAGCTCCGAGGATTCCTCCTTCTGCATATCCGATATACCCAGCCATCTTGGTAGCAATCGGGCCAGGCAGGGCGTTCCCCATTGCCAGCACCTCACTGAATTCATTGACTGACATCCAACCATATCGGTCAACGACTTCATTTTCGATTAATGGAATGGAGGCAGGGCCGCCGCCGTATCCTAAAATCCCTGGAATAAAAAAGGCCAAAAATATATGGAAATAAATCACTGCTGCTCCCCTCCTGTTTGTTTATTTTCAGATGTTGCAGGGTCTTTTTTCAGCAAGGCACCGAGCAGCAAGACAAAAATTAAAATAGCGGGATGCAGATTCAAGAATTGAAGAAGAACCAGGCTGCCAATAAGCGCCACAGCTGTCCACGCCCAACCAAGGTTTGATTTACCTGACTTCTTGATAAAATCCCATGTCAGGACAGCAAGCATGACGGCAACAACTGGAACAACAGCCTCTGCCATTCCTTTCACCCAAGGCTCATCTTTGTATGAGTTCAGACCGGTCAGCAGCAGGATCATCAGGATAATTGCTGGAATCATCGTTGCTGCAAGGGCATTGATCATACCAAGGTATCCCCCTACTCGATAGCCAATGTAGCCCGCCATTTTTGTGGCAATCGGACCCGGCAGCGCATTTCCCAAAGCAAGAACATCACCGAATTCATCAGAATCCATCCATTTATATTTTTCAACCACTTCCTTATGTACAAGCGGAATCGAAGACGGGCCGCCGCCATATCCAAGGATTCCCACGCGAAAAAATGCTAAGAATAAATCTCTTTGCTTCAAAACTTCACCTTCTAATCTATTATTGATGCAACTAATCGTATCCTTATGAAATGAAATCAAATCCAGCCTCAAAAGTGTACCGTTCCAGGAACAGCAATCTATTCAATCTATACTTATATCTTGTATTTAATTATAGACTCATATAATCAATACTGCATGTCAAATTCAAGTAATTTTACCGTGTGGGCCTATTTCATCGTAATTTTCGCCATTCAGGTGTCTCAAATTCTCCCCGCCACGCAAGGTATTGACGAATTATTAATTATCCCTGCCAATTTTTGATCAATTCGGCAAACTCCACGAATATTTCGACCCAGCAGCATTTCTGCAGTTTCGGCTGCATATAGCTCTTCATATAAGGCTCTTTTCTCATACTTTGTTGCTATTGACTACCAAATATGATTGAATGACCTATTTTTCCTCGCAAAGTAGACTCTTTTGTGAGGTAAAGAGCACGCAAACTTATTACCGATCCTTATATTACGTTAAAATCGGCTTTAGGATTTTAACAACAATCTTTACGAAAAAAAGTACCACAGGCCCTAAGGCTATGATACTCATCTTATTATCTATTAAACTTAAAAACTGAAACGGATACATTCAACTCATTTGTCAGCTTCCTCAGGTCTGTCACCTTTTTCGAAAGGTTGCCGAATGCAGATAATTGTTCCGTTGTGGATGCGGAGATTTCTTCGCTTCCAGCGGCTGTTTCCTCTACGACCGCACTGATCGATTCAACATTATGCAGAACCCTGGCTCCCAATTCCTTCGAAGCTTCCATACCTTTGACAAGCTGAGTAACTTTCTCTGAGATGCCGCTTACCTTCGATTCAATATTCACAAAAGCAGACATTGTCAGGCTCATTGATTCCATCTGCTCTTCTGCGATTGCTCCGCCTTTGTTTACCGCTTCTCCGATTCCTTCAAGTCCAGTCTTTAGGAGATTGACCATATCAAAGATTTGTGTTGTGGCTCTGTTGGATTCTTCAGCCAGCTTCCTGACCTCTGAGGCAACGACTGCAAATCCTTTTCCGGCTTCTCCTGCCCTTGCTGCTTCAATCGCCGCATTCAATGCCAGCAGATTGGTCTGATCCGCGATGGCTGAAACAGTTTGGGCCATATCCTGGATTTTTGCCGCATAGCCTGCAAACTGATCAGTCGCTGCCTGGATTGAAGCAGAGGCTTCTTTGTTTTCGGTAATTAAGACTTTTTGCCCCTCGATCGCTTTTCTGCCTGCGCTGATTGCTTCCACCGCTTCCTGGCTATACGAGGAAGATTCCTGGGTGTAATCGAGGTTCAGCATGATTTCCTTATCCATTTCATCAATCAGCTCGACTGATTGCTGAAGATCTTCCGAGACAGTCTGGGCACCTGCAGAAAGCTCATCCGTTGATATAGCCACTTGGTTGGAGATTTCCGTCAGCGCGATATTTTCCTGCTCGATTTCTCCTGCGAAATCTTCCACTTCCTTGCTTGCCATGTTCACTTTTTGCAGCAGGGATGTCAATTGGGCTGCCATCATTTCAAAAGACTCGTTCAAGGTTCCAAGCTCATCCCTGTGTTTGTAAGGAACTTTTTCGATCATCAAGTTTCCTCTGGCGATTTCCTGGGCATTGAAGGCAATCTGCTTCAGCGGCCTGGTGATTGAGCTGGTAAGCCTGATTCCAATACCACCAGCAACAATCACAAGCAAGATGCTGCCGATGACAGCCGCCAAGATGATGAATTGGATCTGGTTCTTCAAATCCTCCTGCAGAAAATTATAGTATTCATTGACCTGGATATTCAATAGGTGCAAATCGTTCAGGATTCCTTCACTGCGCAGTGACTGACGCTTAACTTCAGCACTTACCTTGTCCTCAAGAGCTTGTTTAGCTTCAGACTCCAGGGTGCTGAACTTTCCAAGTGCCTTTTCCAGCACGAATTTGCTGTTCTCCTGCTGTATCACTTCTTTTGCCTGAGCAAAAGTCTGCGAGGTCTTCTCCATTTTCACCAAAGCATCCTGCTTGTTGCCTTCTGTTGGATTGAAGGAAAAATTGCTTAGCGATTGCTTTACGGCCGATGTTTCAGCCTGAAGATTCTGGACCGTCAGCAGTACCTGGACATAGTCCTGATTAGATGCCTGGACCATCAGCATCCTGTAAATGATGAAAGAAATCATCACAATCGATAAGCCAATGGCTAGCAATAAGTTCAATAGTAATTTCTTCTTGATTGTCATCTTGGTTCCCCCAGTTGCAGCTGTTAATCTAGCTGGATTGAAACTTCATTTGTTGATAATTGTTCTTCCAGGTCTTTTAATTTCTTGTCCTGTTCTGGTGTCAGTTTGATCACACGAATCGGTGCTAGCCCGATTCCTTTCTCATTTATGCCCAGCTCGATTTGCCTGGATTCGAGTTTCTTTTCGGACTGGAATTCCTTTACTACTTCGTATAGAGCGATATCCACATTTTTCAGCATGGAGGTAATGATTGCTTTTTCGGCAAAAAAGTATTGGTCGCTATCCACACCAATCGCGAATTTTTCCCTCGCTTGCGCTTCCTTCAGCACACCTACTCCGGTAAAACCAGCCGCAGCATAGAGGACATCCGCACCCTCATCAATCATTCCGGAAGCAATCTTCCCTCCAAGCTCTGCATTGCCAAAGTCATTTGCGTATTCAACCTTAACCTCGGCTTCTGGATTCACAGATTTTACTCCCTGCTCAAATCCCACCTTAAACTTGTGGATCAGTGGGACATCAGCTCCGCCAACAAATCCAACGATATTTGATTTTGAGACCATTCCTGCTACGGCACCGGCCAGGAAACTTCCCTGTTCTTCTTTAAAAGTAATCGATGTGATGTTGTCCATCTCTGATACCGAATCGACAAGAACAAATTGTTGGTCAGGATATTTTTTCGCCACCTTTTCAAGGTCTTCAAGAACCATGAAGCCAAGACCGATGACAAGGTCATTTCCCTCTTCAACCAACTCCGTGAATCCTTTCTCATAGCTTCCTGCTTCCTGCAACTCCCGATAATCAAAAAGAATATCAAGTTCGTCCCGTGCCTTTGTCAGGCCGGCAAACGCCGCATCACTAAAAGATTGGTCACCTAGTCCGACGTCAGACAACATAATGCCAATCTTTACCCTTTCTTTTGCGTTCAACTCGGTAGTGGTGCATCCAGCAAGCCCTCCTGCGAGTAGTGTCACGATTATAAGCACAAACATGATTCGTTTCATCTTGGTGTCCTGCTCCCTTTTCAGTTAAATTTATATCTTATTCATCGACCATTGCTAATTATTGTTTATGCCAAAAAATAAAGTCTATCTTTTATCAATTTTCTAAAAAATATAAAAGCAGGCTGTGATTACCCAGCCTGCTTCGATTACATTATTTAATTTTCGTAAACCTGTTCAAATCGCCATTCTCGCCTAATACAATCAGGATATCCTCTGCTCTAAGCGTTTTCTCTGGATCTGGAGAGATGTCGACCTTGTTAGCGGTCTTCACGCCGATAACCGTGATATTATATTTGGCACGCAAATTAATTTCAATCAGGTTCTTCCCTGCCATGCTCATCGGAAGTTTGATTTCCTCGATACTATAGTCATCCGATAGCTCGATAAAGTTCAGTACATTGGGTGAAGCCATCAGCTGGTGGGCAACTCTCTCCCCCATATCCCGTTCCGGGAAGATGACTTTGTCCGCGCCAACCTTGAACAGTACCTGCGCATGGTGTTTGTTAAGGGCTTTGGCAACGACATTGGCAACACCCATTTCTTTTAAAATAAGGACGGTAAGAATACTTGCCTGGATGTCGTCACCGATTGCCACGATGACGGTATCAAAGTTCCTGATTCCTACTGCCTTTAACGTCTGCTCGTCCGTTGAGTCGCCGATTACCGCATGGGTAACAAACTCCTTATAGTCCTCGATATGCTGTTCACTTTTATCAATCGCAAGAACCTCATGTCCTTCATGATAAAAAGTGGTCGCTACACTGGACCCGAAACGTCCCATTCCAATTACTGCGAACTGCTTTGCCATAATAATATCCTCCTACCCAATCATCACTTTTCCAGCTGGATATCGATAATGATCCTCTTTTCTTTTTTTCGTAACTGCAAAAGCCAGTGTCAGCGGACCAACCCGGCCAGCGAACATCGTAATCGTTATTAATATTTTTCCGTATGGTGACAGCTCAGGGGTCAGGCCCATTGAAAGCCCTACTGTTGAAAAGGCTGAAACTGCCTCAAAGAATATCATCAAAAAATCTTTACCTGGTTCAGTGACAGTCAACACCATTGTAACCAATCCTATTAAAAAAAGTGAAATCATTGTAATCGTCAACGACTTGGAGACAATGCTTAGGTCCATTCTTCTGCCAAAGAATGTGATATCCTCCCTGCCGCGAATTTGTGATCTGACTGCACCAATCAGGACTGCAAAGGTGGTGGTCTTGATTCCTCCGCCCGTAGAACCCGGCGAAGCGCCAATGAACATCAGGAAGATGATCAAAAATAAGGTCGACTGTTTCAAGTCAGGGATATTTAATGTATTGGATCCAGCTGTCCTAGGTGTGACAGCCTGGTAAAGCGCTCCGAATATTTTACCAGTCATCGTCATCGGCTTCAAGGTGGAAGGATTGTTAAATTCCAGGATAAAAATCAGGACAGCTCCTCCAAACACCAAAACAGCTGATAATGCCAAAACGACTTTTGAATGCAGGGAAAGCCTTTTAGTCCTGCGATAGTCAAAAAGCTCATTCATGACAATGAATCCAATCCCGCCCAAACTGATAAGAGTGACCATGGTAAGATTGACGACCGGGTCTTCAGCATATGCAGTGAGCCCATTGAATCCACCCATCAAATCAAATCCAGCATTATTAAAGTTCGATACGGCATGAAAAAAACCGAAATAAATCGCTTTGCCCGCAACCATCTCCTGTGAAAACCTTAGAGTAAGGATGATTCCGCCAGCGATTTCGACTGCCGCTGTAAAAAGGAATATTCGTTTGACAAGTCTGACAATCCCTTCAACCGTCGCGTTATTCAATGACTCCTGGATGATCAGTCTTTCTTTAAAGGAAATTCTTTTCCCTAAAATAAATGCAAGCAAAGTGGCGAAACTCATGAACCCCAGTCCGCCGACCTGGATCATCGACAGGATGACCATTTCCCCAAACCGCGTAAAGGTATCGCCTGTGTCCACGACGACAAGGCCTGTTACACAGGTTGCTGAAGTTGCCGTAAATAACGCATCTAAAAGAGGAAGTCCTTTGCCATCGACTGTTGAAGATGGCAATGACAGCAACACTGTCCCAAACAAAATAATGGCTCCAAATCCAAAAACAAGTACTTTCGGCGGATCCATCCTGAAAAACAAATTCCTCCTCATGATCCTTCCTTCTTTCCTTAGTATGAGGAAACCATGCGTCTAATATTTCTTTGCAGGGACTTTGTTCAAACTGGAATTTTCAAATAGCCGGCATATCTAAAATACAGCAAAACAAAAAAGCCCACAGAGGCTAAAAGATAGCAGCCTTGTGGACTTTGAACAAACCTGTCACACAAGCTTCATCTTCCTCATCTGCAACGCTTACGGAGTTAGCTGTCGGATTAGGGCTCAGAATAGCCCCGCCTATCATTCAGGCCTCACCCCAAGTGGATTGCATCCACAAAGTTGGTTCCCCCGCTCCAATTGGATTCAGCGATTTAGAAATATGAAACTCATTTAATTTTTGTATAGAAATCTGAAACTGTTGTAATCATACTCCTCCCATATTCTACTTGTAAACAAGAACAGAACGCCAAAAATGACCCTTTTTATTCAATTTAAAGCATTATTTATACCAAATCACAGCCTTTCTCACTAAATCATCGTTTTGCTTCATTTTTTAATTCTGTAATAATGCGTGCCATTCCTACTCCCGGACTAAGCGGTTTATAGTGATTCATTTTAAGGTAAATAATAGGGTTGATAAAATACTTATTTCTGTGAATAGATTTTGGGGAGGTTAATCCTGGATGAAAGCCATGATTATTTTGAATCCATCTTCAGGAAAAGAAAAAGCGGCTGACTACGCTGAAAAAGTAGAGGAAACCTTAAGAAATCAGTACAATGATATAGATATTCGAAGAACCGAAAAAGAAGGCGATGCTGCTGCATTTGCTACCGAAGCCTGCGTTGCTTTATACGATGCTGTCATTGCCATGGGCGGGGACGGGACAATCAACGAGGCGATAAATGGACTGGCTGAACAAGCCCACAGGCCTGCTCTCGGCATCATCCCACTTGGTACGGTCAATGATTTTGCCAGGGCTCTCAACATTCCGCTGGACCCCTATGAAGCTATTTCTATTCTGGATGGGCAAAACCTCCGGCCAGTAGATATAGGCAAAATCAATGAACATTACTTCGCCAATGTCATAGCAGTCGGTGCGATTGCAGAAGCCTCTTATAGTGTGAGTCCTGAATTGAAAACAAGACTTGGTCCACTTGCTTATTTTATGGAAGGGGCGAAATCGTTCCTAAGTGGTGAGACAATCGAATTATGCGTTGAACACGATAGCGGGAAATGGGAAGGCCAAACTTTCCTGCTGATTGCTGCACTAACGAATTCTGTTGGCGGGTTTGAGGCCCTTGCCCCTAAAGCCAGCGTGAATGATGGAAAGTTTCATGCATTCATTATTAAAAAGATGTCTGTCCCGAAAATTGCTGCACTGATCCCATCCCTTATGAAGGGAGAATTGCAGGAAAGTGAAGAAGTAGAATATATACGAAGCTCCTTCCTTAATGTAACTTCCGGCAAACACCATGTGGTGAATATCGACGGTGAAGAAGGCGAGCCATTGCCATTTAAGGCGAGAGTGCTACAGAGCCATTTGGAAGTGTTTGTACCGATAATAAATGAATGAAGAATAAAAAACCTGAGCAAAGGAATTCCCTGCTCAGGTTTTTTTGGTTTATTTTACGCTTGAATTAAAGTTGTAGAAGAATTTAGCTGTAATTGAGCCATCTGCATTTTCTGTAATGCCAGTCACATGGATTCCAGAGTCAGCAGGTGTATCACTAAAGCCCTTCCAGAAGTAGTAAGAACCAGTGTGTACATTTCCGCTTACTGGAGTGATTTTGCTGCCAGTCTTGAAGAAGTCACCTGCATTACCGCGGTTAAGGTTCTTCTCAAGCTCATACAGGCCATCTGCCTGAAGGACTGACAATCCGTAGTGAGTGACTACATCACCATTGCTGGCAGTCTGTGACTGGTTGAACTGGAAGCGCTTGTTCATCCAGTTTTCTACGTTGTTCGGACGGAATCCGGCAGTCTGGTAAAGATTGATGACATTTTCATCTACATGCCATGCAAGCAACCCTTTAGAGTCTTTGCCCTGGCGGATTAATCCCTGGTTAAATCCATCCTGCTGGACGTTTTCGAACAGGAAGTATTCTGTTCCATTTGAGCCTGGAACTTCCATCTTCACAATCGCGTTGTCTGCGGATGCTTTGTTAACCGGAGGCAATGTGATTGTTTGTACTCCATCCTCTGGCTTAACTTCGACAGGATTTACCCATCCAAGGAAAATCTTTGAGAACGGATCAAAGTGTGTAGGCGAGTTTCCGCCATAAACAGCTGCATCTGGATAGCGCATCCATGATCCGCCTGCCATCATTGAATAGTTGCCAACACCCTCTGAAGTATAAACAGTGTCATAAAAATCAGGAAGGCCTAAAGCATGTCCAAATTCGTGTGCATATACCCCAGTTTGAGCAGGGAATGGACCCGTTTTCGCTTCTTCTTTATATGTCTTCGTTGCAGCGTCAAAACCTGCTACGTTGCCGCCGATTCCTGGCTGGATGTTGTAGTTGTTTACGAGTACGCCATCGTAAGTCATGTCTTCTTTAATCGTTCGGTCGATCCATGCTGACTGGCTGATCCCCTCATGCTGTGGAGCAGGCTTTCCAGTTTCATAGTATTTTCCATAGAATAATGCACTTAACAGGCTCCACTTGTGAGACCAGAATTGAGCAGGGTCACGGCTGAATTCCGCTCCAGTTCCTTCGTGTACGACGAAGATATTTGGTACTTCACCATTTTCTGCATACTGTGAGAAATCAACCTGGTCGTCCGCTGCCTTCAAAAGGTCACGAATGAACTCACCAGTATGTGCATCGCCGTTTTCGTTTCCAAGTACGTATTTACCGCTTTCTGCGTATTTACCTTCCTGATCTAAATAATAGGAAGCGCCCTTCGGCATTTCTACCCATACAAATTCAGTATCTTCTTTGCGGACAAGGTTGGTTTTTCCGTAGCTTGATTCCTTATAGGCATTTTGCATTGTACGATTTTTTGGTACATCTGGTCCATCGTATTTCTTGAATTGCTCTAACTCATACGGATTGTATTCAGTACCGAAGATTAGATCTTCATAATACTTTGCAGGCACCTGTCCTGGCATATCTCCAACTGGCTCATCCCCATCAGGATATTTTGCCAAAAGAACGAGTACCGGAATATCACCTGTTGCTTCCTTATAGGCAACATGATTGTCTCCAGGCTCCTGGAACTTTGTGCCATTCTGCGCGGCTTTCTCTGCAGGGTCTACCTTCGATAGATCGATACCCAATTCCTTTGCTTTTTCGGTTAGCTCAGGAGAAGCGCCAACATGGTCGGCCAGCCCGATGTGATATTTGCTTTCTTGCTTAGCCGTTGTGTCAGTTCCATTGATTCCTACAAAAACTGCACTTCCAGCCAAGGCAAGTGATAACGCTGATGTTGAAAGGACTTTTAACAATTCATTCACTCCCTATTTAGAATGTTTCTATTTCCTAAATAATATAAAATATTCAGTATATTCTAAATAGGGATAAAGTATCGTTTGATAGTTTTTTTCGTGAGTCGAAAGGCTTAACTATCAATATTGCTCTATAAAAATTAACTATATTTCCATAATTACCTAAATAATACCTTTATACTAGCTCGATAGGAGGCTGTTGCTACGACTTTTTGCTGTTCCGCTCTTAATCTTGGCCAAGATTGCATCAAGTTCGGACAACTTTTTGCGTTTTCCCTTCAAACCTGTTTGAAGTTGGACCATGTTCTGACAACTTTTTTTGCTTTTCCTTCAAACCTGTCTGAAGTTGGATCATGTCTTTTCACTCTTATCCTTAAAACCTGTCATAATAACCTCGCTTTCTTGACAGCTTTGGGGCTAACAGCTTGAAACCCGTCATAATAACCTCGCTTTTTTGACAGCTTTGGGCTATCCACCTTAAAAACTGTCTAAATAACCAATGTAAGTTTATCTCAAAAAAAAACAAGACTCCGCAGAAGCGGAGTCTTGTTTAAATAAATCTTACAGGATATCCATCCAAATCTTGATTGCAGTACCTAAGATCAAGAATGCGAGGATATATTGAAGAATCTTAGTATTCACTTTCTTACCAGCATTTGCACCCATTGGCGATGCGATTAGACTGGCCACTACCATGATCAATGCCGGCCAAAATTCCACCTGGCCAGTGGCTAGCTTACCCACTGTCGATCCAATTGAAGAAATGAAGGTAATGGCAAGTGATGTTGCAATTGTCATTCGAGTAGGAATCTTCAACACAACAAGCATGATTGGCACCAGCAAGAATGCTCCGGCAGCTCCAACAATACCCGCTCCAATCCCAACGATGAATGCAAAGATTGCTGCCAGCCATTTATTGAAAGTAACCTGGTCGAGCGGGATCTCATCTACGCCCTTCTTTGGAACAAACATCATAACAGCAGCAATCAAGGCAAGAATACCGTAGACTAGGTTGATGCCGCCTTCAGACATGAAGCGGGAACCGTAGCTTCCGATCAAGGAACCGACCAGGATCGCGGAACCCATATAAATAATCAAGGTCTTGTTCAGGTATCCGCCCTTACGGTAGGCCCAGACACCGCCGATTGTCGCGAAGAAAACCTGGACCGCACTGATCCCTGAAACTTCGTGCGCGCTGAATGCAGCAATGCCGAACAATGGCGGAATGTATAATAGCATTGGGTATTTAATGATTGAACCGCCGATTCCAACCATCCCGGAAATATAAGAACCGATAAAACCAATTAGAAAGATGACAATAAGATATGTGAAATCCATCGGGCTTCCTCCTTTTTGTAGATAACTACTTCCACAGGAATGCCTCGAAGCATTCCCTATTCAAAAAACGCATAAGAAAAGGGAGACGAGCTCCCCCTTTCGTTCAATTACGCCTTCTTCATCCAGAACTTGAACACACCGTTTTCTTCTTCATGCTTTAGAAGTTCGTTTCCAGTGGATTGTGCCCAAGCTGCTAAATCTTTTACAGCGCCTTTATCAGTTGTATGGATTTCTAGTACATCTCCAGATTGAAGATCAGTGATGGCCTTCTTTGTTTTTACGATTGGCATTGGACAAGCTAGTCCCTTTGCGTCTAATACTTTTGCTACGTTCATGTTAAAATCCTCCTTGGTTGTATAAAAAATTGTATTTTTCAATAACGATCAGGGAGCAAAGCCCCCTAATCCAGATTTATCTTACCGCACAGCGGTTTGGTCCGATTTCCATTTCTCTTTGCTTCTCATCGTCTGGGTTGATTTTGCCCATGTTTGTTTCACGGATTTCCTGGTATGCATTTGGCTGTGGCGGCAGGTTCTCAGTCACAAGTCTTCTGAACTCAGCCTCGTCTTCGATGTTCAAGCCATGGTTTTTGGCGAAAAGTGTACCTAGTTTTTCAGATACGCTGCCATCTTCATTCAACTCTTCAATGATCATGAAGTGTGCAGGAAGAACGACAAGCTCATCAGAAAGCTGCTTGTAGCGAGTGTATAGTGAGTTTCTCAAGTCTGCTACCCAGTCTTCTGCTTTACCAGCAAGGTCTGGACGTCCAATTGAATCAATGAATAGTATATCCCCGGATAGAAGATATTTTTCATCTACAACAAAAGATGTAGAACCGATTGTGTGGCCCGGTGTATAAAGTGCGTTGATGTCGATGTTTGTTTCACCGATTTTTACATTGTTGCCATCTTCAAGAGGCTGGTAATTGAATGTTACTTCATCAGCGTCTTTTGGAGGCAGCCAGTATGCTGCACCTGTTGCTTCCGCAATTTTTCTGCCGCCGGAAATATGGTCGGCGTGCAGGTGTGTATCAAAAACGTGCTTGAGTTCAACGCCAAGCTCTTTTGCGAAGTCCAGGTAAACATCTGTCATTCTTGTTGCGTCGATCAATGCTGCTTCACCGTTAGAAACTACTGCGTATGAAAGGCAGCCTTTTCCGATGCGGACGAACTGGTACATTGCTCCGCCATCTTTAAGATCTCCAACCTTTACTGGCTCAAGGTGTTCACTCCATGCTTTCATACCGCCTTGAAGATAAGATACTTCACGGCCAGCTTCATCAAGCATTTCAGCGACCATTACTGAAGAACCTTCTTTTGCACATACAACTAGAACTTCTTTATCAGTAGGTACTTTATCAAGGATTTCTTCTACTCCGTCAAGAAGATCGAAGTATGGGATGTTAAGGTATTCGAAGTTTTCGCCTTCAATTTTCCAGTCGTTGAAGTCGCTCTCGTTACGGACATCAAGAATGAAAAATGGTTCTTTATTGAATACTTTTTCTGTTATTTCTTTAGACGTCATTGCTTTCATAAACTATTTTACCTCCCTGGGTATGGTTTTTATAAAAAAATAAATTATTGTACTTTTGTTTCAGTTGGGCCATTCCATTCAGACATGCCTGGCACTACATTCCAAACCTTCTCAAAGCCTTTGCCTGAAAGTGTCTGGGATGCCATGTCACTTCTGTTGCCTGTACGGCAAACAACAAGGATTGTTTTGGACTTATCAAGTTCCTCGAGTCTGCTTTCAAGTTCACCAAATGGAATAGATACTGCATTTGGAATGTGTCCAAATGCATATTCAGCCGGCTCTCTTACATCAAGGACAACAACATCCTCATTTGCTTCAAGCTTCTTGACAACATCATCATTTGAAACAATGTTTGGATATTTTGTTTCTTCTTGTTCTTCACCTGAACCGCCCTTGCGGATATAGTGCTTAAGAACATCGCCTTCTTCGATGGTTCCAAGATACTGATTGCCAGAGCTTTTAGACCAAGCCTGGATATCCGCCCTAGAACCTTTATCCGTTGCGAGCACCTCTAAAACCTCGCCAGGTATTAAATTGTTGATTGCTTTCTTCGTTCTGACAATCGGCATTGGGCATGCAAGCCCTTTTGCGTCGACTGTAGCATTTGTTTTAACAGTTTCCATTTGTCGACCTCCAATTAATAGTATCTATTAGATGAACAGGTTGACGTTTCCGTCTTCCGCATCAGCAAGGTAAGCTGCTACACCAGCAAACTCAACGCCTTCCATGATTTCTTCTTGCTTAAGGCCAAATAAGTCTACTGTCATTTGGCAAGCAACAAGCTTGACATCCTGCTCTTTTGCCATGTCAATCAAGTCTGGAAGCGGCATTACATTGTGCTTCTTCATTACATCCTTGATCATTTTAGGTCCGAAGCCTGCATAGTTCATTTTTGACATTCCTAATTTGTTCGCGCCTCTTGGCATCATCTTGGCAAACATCTTTTCGATGAAGCCTTTGTCAGCCTGGATTGGCTCATCTTTCCTTAGAGCGTTCAATCCCCAAAATGTGTGGAAAATCGTCACTTCATGATCATAGGCAGCGGCACCATTAGCAATGATGTAAGCAGCCATGACTTTATCATAATCCCCACTGAATAAAATAATTGTGGTTTTTTTCTGTTCTCCCATTATCTCTCTTCCCCTCTTTAATTACGGTAACGGGTATTTATGACTGCAAAAAAATATAATATCTTTTCTAACGTGATTACGTTATTAAATACCTCACAGGGTATATATTATATAAAATCAATACCTTTGTCAACCGTAATTATGAATTTTTTATGACTTTTTTTATCATAATTAATCATAACCTTAGAAAACAGCTTTATGACACGGATAATATCATCATATGTTTCAATTTTGGATTGTTGAATGGAATTTGAGTTAAGAAATGAAAAAGACATGCAGCTGATAACATATTTATATAGAAGGAAATAGTTTTCTGGAATAAAGAAAGCTATGAAAAAGCACCTAGTCAGATAAGAGATAGTAAAGTGAATTGAGTTAGAAGAAGTAATAGTGGGATAGTAAAAAGAAATAGAAGCCTGGAGAAATGAACCTTTATAATTAGCAGATTGTAAAGATTTGATCCAGGCTTGATTAGTCTTCATCAAGCATTCTATATTTTACACTTTCATCGTAAAGGCCGTTTTTCTTGCTCCAGGCCCAGACAATCCCTGCTGAAGCAGTGAATGCGAACATAACCATCAGTAAGAGCCAAGCTCCAGGTACCATAATTGCACCTCCTTATTGAAAATTGTCCTATACTATCGAATTACTCTAACAGAAATATCGGAAACCGTCCAGAGTATATTTTAGGGGTTGTAAAATAAAATCTTTGGGATTACAATGTGTTCAAATTAATTTGGGAGGTAAGCAAATGGAACATCAATCCCTGGGTTTTTACTTCGATTTTCTTTATTATATCGGAGTCCCTATCCTGATTATCTTCGTCCTTGATACACTGCGCAGAAAGTATAATAAAAAAGAAGAACAAAATTAATAATCCCCTGACAGAGCGAAATCCATTCGCTCTGTTTTTTTTTTTACAAAATTGTAAATTAACGCGTGTTTTTTCCAGTTATATAGCTAGTATAAAACATTTGGATAACACTATAAAAAACTTGAATAACTTTATTTCTGTATGGGATGTATCATGTAACATAGCAGATTGTGAAGAAATTGTGAAATATTTGTGTTTATTTTATGAACAGGGGAGTGTCAAAATGTTTACAGACGAAAAATGGAGTTCTTCCAAGAACTGGTTCATCGCTGCTGTCTTCTGGATCATCATCGGCATGAGCATGGGACTTCTTACTGCAACAAAACAAATTTGGCCAGAATTGTTGAACAATCGCTGGTTTACTTACGGGCACGTGCGTTCTGCCCACGTTATGCTTGTCATCTATGCATGGTTATCGATGGCATATGTAGGCTCTATGTTCTACATGATTCCAAAGCTTGCTAAAACGAGGGTTTATAGCGAGAAGATGGGGAATTTCGCTCTAGTATTTTATAACATTGTCATTTTGGAAGGTTTCTTCGCATTGCTTTTGGGCCAAACCGAGGTCATCGAATACGGCGAATTTCCATTATGGGTAGACGTTCAGCTTCTTGTCGCAATTGGACTTGTAGCTTATAACCTTTTCAAGACAGTTGGACGCCGCCAGGAAAAAATGCTTTATGTCAGCCTCTGGTATTTTCTAGGTTCATTGCTATGGCTGCCTTTGACCTGGATTGTCGGCAACTTCCCGGCACAATGGATTCCAAGCGGGGTGCAGCAAGGTCTGATGGGCTGGTTCTTAGGCCATAACGCAATCGGCCTTTGGATGACAACAGTCGGTGTTGGACAGATTTATTACCTGCTGCCTAAATTGACTGGACGTCCGTTATACAGCCACCAGTTATCCATGATTGGTTTCTGGGCAATCGCTACATTCTATGTTTGGAATGGCCCTCACCACTTGATGAATGGACCGATTCCAGGCTGGATTTCAAAAGCTGGAGTTATTCCTTCAATCGTTCTATTGATTCCGGTATGGGCAGTTCTAGCCAACTTCTGGGGAACGATGAAAGGTTCCTGGTCCCAGACAAGAACAAGCGTGCCGCTCCGTTTCACGGTTGCGGGAACGATTTTTTACCTGTTCGCATGTCTTCAGGGACCATTGCAAGCCCTTCCATCTGTAAGTTCAGTCATTAAATTCACTCACTGGACTGTCGGGCACGCACATATGGGACCATTCGGTGCGTTCTCTTTCACATCTTTCGCAGCAATCTATTACATCCTGCCTAAAATCGTTGGACGCGAGATGTTCAGCAAGAGAGCAATGGAAGCTCACTTCTGGTTCTCTACTGTTGGTTTCCTAGTATTCGCATTCTCATTGTGGATCGCAGGAGTTGTCCAAGGATTCGCATGGATCGAAGGTGTTCCATTCCTGCAGACTGTATTGATGATGGAGCCTTACGTACAAGGCCGCGCAATCGGTGGAACAATGATGTATGTAGCTCAATTCTTCCTGGCATGGAATATGTATAAAACTATCAAACTTGCAAAACTTGAGAAAAAACAGCAAGCACAGCAGCAAGCTGCTTCTGCTTAATGAGGAGGGAACACGTTGGAACGTAAACCATCAGCTGTATTAATCGTTGCTTTAATCCTATGGACTTTCGGTGTAGCCGGAACGGTCATCCTTCCCCTCTTCGACCAGGAAATCAACTCTGCGACTGCGAGCGGTGAGCTCCGCAACTATCCAGAGGATTCTGCTGAAGCAAGAGGAAGAGAAATATATGTACAAAATGGCTGCCAGACTTGCCATACACAATTTGTAAGAGCATTGCCTGCTGACACGAACCAAAACCTTGGTCCTGTAACTAAAGGCGGCGACTACAAATATGATTTACCCCATCTCTTGGGATCTAACCGTACAGGTCCGGATTTAATGTGGGTTGGCTTGAAATATAACGAAGACTGGCAGCGCCAGCATTTGATTGATCCCCAATCAACAAGCCCGGGAACAATCATGCCATCTTTCGATTATCTATCGAATCAGGAACTTGATGACCTTGTCGCTTACTTGATGAGCCTCAAGCCAACAGAAGAGCGATTGGAAGAGTACAAGAAAGAACGGGAAGAAGCAAAATCAAAGGACCATAACTAAGCCTCGTTTTAATAGCCATTACCTTAAGCCCCGGCGGTTTAAGGTAATGATTTTCTATCACAGCATTTTAAAGGCAGGTGTAAAAAATGAAAAAAGAATATCAGCAACATGATAGCAAAGAGGCGGATATCGTCTCTGGTATTAAAATTGAACACAATAAAGTGCCTAAACTCCTGGTAGCTGTATTTTATGTTGTAGCCATCTGGGCGATTGGGTATGCGATCTTCATGCCCGGAAAGCTTGCGGTCGAACCTGCTGCAGCTCCCCAGGATAATAAAGGAGAGCTTATTTTTGAAGGCACTTGCCTGAGCTGCCATGCTACGGGTGCAGCACCTGACTTGAGAGGTGTGACCGACAGGATGCCTGAAGAGGACATCAAGAATGTCATCAAAAAAGGTCGTAACACGATGCCTGCGATCGGACACCTTTATACAGAGAAAGAAATCGACAAAGTTTATGAATACTTAGAGGACTACAGATAAGGAAAGGAGGATTCTTGTGGGTAAAACTATAACAAGATGGGCATTTTTTATCATTATTTTCACTCTTCCATTCTGGAACGGCTTCAGGATGGATATCGACAATGAAAAATTGTTCTTATTTGGCTTCGAATTATCCTATGAAGCTGGCTATCTATTTTTCGTTTTCTTATTCTTGTTCCTGATGGCTTTCCTTGCACTATCGCTGATCGTGTACAGGGCGTTTTGCCAGTATGCATGCCCGCACAATACCTTCAGCATGCTTTTGAACAAGATTGAAGCAAAATTAGGTGAGAAAGGAAAAGCGGTAACCTTCCTGCTGGCTTTCGTTGTAAGCATCTTCATGGCTTATGCGACAGTAAGTTATTTTTACAATCCCATCACGATTTGGGAATCACTCGTTAACTTTAAAATGAATAAATATTTCTTCCTTGTAACTTCAACTGCTGTTCTATTTACAACTTTATCTTACAAGGCCAGGAACTCATTCTGTAAGGTTTGTCCATACGGACTTGCCCAGGGCATTTCACGTGTGGATGATAAAACTCAATGGCTTACACATCCAGGAGTATGGATTACATGGGGTACTACGACTGCCCTTGTACTAGTCCTGCTTGTTGGGTGGTTCTAAGAAAAACCAAAAGCGAGGTGAAAACATAAATGAATAAAATCTTGAAACTCTCAGCATTCGCACTACTTTCAATTTCTCTTACTGCCTGCTCTGAAGCAGCAGTGAAAGATACATCACTTGATGATAAAAACAATAAAGAACTTCCTCCAATCCATGAGGACTATTCTTCGAACTGGTGGAAAGACCAGCCGAACGGAAACGCGGATACCAATAAGGACTGGGACGGCGAAGGCTGGATCTTGTCAGCAAACGAAGTTAGTAACGGTATTGCCATCGCTGATATTAAAACTGGCAATCCAGTAAAATACTTTCAAAGCTCTGGTACACCTCACCATGTCCACCTGAACAAAGACCAGACATGGGCTTTTGCGACACAGCGTTACGGAACAAGCGTATTAGCCATCAACATGGAGACACTAGAGGCACATGACATCGACTTCCCCGGCTTTGACAGTGATCCTGCACCACAGCATATGACATTCTCGAGAGATGGCAAATACGCTTTTACCTCCTTGAATGGTGTTGGAGCGGTTGGAATGATCGATGCTGAAAAAGCTGAACTTGTAAAAGTCTTCAAGGATGTTGGTAAAAAGCCAAGGGATCTGAATGTCACTCCTGACGGCAAAAAGCTGTTTGTCAGCTTGCAGGCTGAATCTTTCATTACAGTCATCGACATCGAAACAGGTGACATGAGATACCTCGAAAGAACGGAGACAGACTACGGAAAGGGAACTGGTTCCGGTCTGGATATGTCAAACGATGGAAAACTTGTTGCAGTATCCAATACTGCCGACAATGAAGTGGCAATCTATGACGCTGAATCCGAGAAGCTTTTAAAGAAAATCGGAGATATCCCTAAGCCGGTCAACGTAAGCTTCATGGGCGATACTTATGATTTGGTTACAGGGAACCGTAATGATGGATCCATTTCCATCATTGATGCAGATAAACTAAAGTTCATTAAAACCATTAAAACAGGTCCGGGAACAAATATCCCTTATCTTGGCCCAGATGGATACTGGTATACTTCCCAAAATGGTGCAGGGTATCTGACTGTAATGGATCCGGAAGATAACTATAAGATCGTGAGGAAAATCTGGGGCGTACAAAATATCCATTGGCTCAACTGGAGCCCGGATGGCAGCATGATGTTCGGATCGAACTGGGGTGACAAAACCCTTACGAAGATTGATCTGACAAAGAAAAAAGATTTCAGGCAGACCATTCCTGTAGGTTTGAACCCGAACGGAATCGCCATTAAGACTAATGTTCCCAAAGAGCAGCTCCTTGCAAACCAAAAAGGCAATGAGGAAGAAGCAAACAAGATCAAAAAAGCTTCCACTCTCGTATTCCCTGATGCAAGGAATATTAATGAAGAAGCATTCCTGGGCACTTGCCTGACTTGCCATGATATCGGCCGTATCATGAGGAACAACAGTAAAGGTGCTGAGGCGTGGACATCAGTTGTTGACCGTATGAAAGGAAACGGAGCGAAAATGACCGATGAAGAGAGACAGCAAATCATCGATTACCTGGCTTCTGACGAGCATAAGTCCCTTTCAATCCAAACGGAACTCGAAATGGAATTGGCTGAACAAAACAAAGATAAAGATAAAGAATAAGAACAACTAGCTCGATCGCATTTGGCTAGAACCATCCTATATACGCTGTTGCTGCACAAAAGAAAAATCCTAATGCTTCTTAACAGGGAGCATTAGGATTTTCATCTAATTCTTTTATATAGTCCCATAATCTCTCATGAAGATTGGACTTAAACTGTTTATCCTTCCTTAACAGGTAAAATGGGCGGAAACGGTCCCTGTCTTTGAAAGAACTGACCATAAGCTGTCTTGTTTTTACCTCGGGGCATATCGCCAGCTTGGAAAAGACAGCTACACCAAGTCCATTTTTCACGCCTTCTTTGATGAGCGTGTTGCTATTATACACGAGGACGGATTTCGGTTTGATGTTCAATCCATTCCATAGATCCAGTGTTGCCTGCCTCATTGCACAGCCTGGCTCTCTGATCAGCCAGGTCATTTCTTCGAGCTTGGCAGGGTCCTGGATTTCCGGGTCTACCCTAAGCTGTGGAGAAACACCCAGAACGAGCAGGTCATCATAGAACTCATGAGAAATGAAGTCATATCGGCCGGCCTGTCCCTCGACAAGCGCAAGATCAATATCAGAAGCATACAGCAAATCTGTAATGTGGACAGATGTTCCGATGGTGATCTGGATTTGGTTGCTTTTAATATCAGGATTCAGCTTGATGAAATCCTGAACCATTTTCGATATAAGGCATTCGCCGATCGTATTGCTGCATCCAATCTTGATTGTTTGACTTGAGTCTCCTTCCGCAAGGATTTTTTCCAGTTTCTCATTCAACGCAATCAACTGCTGGCCATGTTCATACAATGTTTTGCCAGCCTCTGATAATTTGATTTTACGATTGGCCCTTATGAATAACTGTTTATTGTAATAAGTCTCTAACTGACTGATTTGATGGCTGACGGCTGGTTGGGAAAGATTGAGCATCTTCCCTGCCTGGGAAAAGCTCTCATATTTTGCAGCAGCAATAAAAGTCTTTAAGTGTTCCAGATTCAATATGATCGCACCCCTTTATACTATAGAATTGGAGGGAATAAAATGAAAAAAGTAGATATTGTCATTACCGTTATTGTATTATCTGTTTTTATCTTCGGCTTGATGTACTTTACCAAGGATGATTCCGTCACATATCGCGACGTTAAATTCGAAATTGCCTCTTTGTCCATATTATCCACTGTTTCCCTGTTTACCTATTTCGGTATCAGAAGAAATTTAAATCATTAATTGGCATTATACCACACAGGGTTTAAGTTGTAAGAGGAAATATTGTTCAGTAAAACCTAGGAGAACTCCTAGGTTTTTTTAGTATCAGAATGTATATCATTTCAACTTAGAGAATTGTCCAGCTCCAGCGCCTAGCCGTTTTCATCTCCGAGATTCTTCCTCGAGTATCTTGCGAGAAGCGTCAGCTTTGAGCAGCTCGAGACGTCTGTCTAGCTGCGGCTCCTACCTCCTCGAGTCGTTTCGGTCCTGCCAATGAAGTCAAAGAACGACTTCACTGTCAGGCCCTCTGAAGCACAGGAAGTGCCAGACCCGCCAGCCACACGAAGTGGCGTTATAGGCGGGCAACGCTTGTCGGGGCTGCCAAGGCGCTTGCGCTTTTCTTATGTTCCTTGAAGCAGTATACTAGCAATCAAAAGCACGAAAAACCGTGTCGGCAAAAATAAGTGAATAAATTTGAAACTTATCTTCAGTCATTATACAATAAAAACACACCATACCAACAGGGGTATATTTTTAGTATTCTTAATTAATCCTTAACAAATACATCACAATATAGATAACAGAAAAGGAGTGACTATTTATATGACAGAAATCGGTTTATTTTTTGCTTTTACTGCTGGAATTTTATCATTCTTCTCACCTTGTGTTTTCCCTCTTCTCCCTGCTTACATAACACATTTGACTGGCGGAAAGATTGAGGGATCGAAAGTTGCAGTCGATCGCACAACACTATTTACCCGTTCATTTGGTTTTATCGTCGGTTTTAGTTTGATTTTTATCGTCATGGGTGCCTCGGCATCTTTCCTTGGACAGGTTTTCGCAAATTACCGGACAATCGTCATGCAAATCGCAGGATTGCTGATCATCATTTTCGGTTTGCAGATGGCCGGCTTGCTGAACATTAAGTTTCTGATGATGGAAAAGAAGGTTCAATCCGAAACCAAATCGAAAGGTGCATTTGGTTCCGTGTTCCTTGGTATGGCGTTTGCTAGCGGATGGTCACCTTGTGTCGGCCTCGCACTCTCATCTATCCTGCTTTTGGCGAGTTCTTCCGATACTTTATATCAGGGAATGTATCTGCTGACTTCTTATTCTTTTGGAATGGCAGTTCCTTTTCTAATCATATCTTTTGTCATTTCTTATTCATTAAAAGCAATCAAGAAGATCAACAAATATCTTTCTAAGCTTGCACTTGTGAATGGTATGATTATGGTAGGAATGGGCTTCCTTGTCCTTTCCGGGCAAATGCAGAAAATCAGTGCCTGGCTGTCTGCTTACAGCTTATTCGGAGTTTAATTCCTGCTGTAATGCTTTTTATTATATAAGTTGAACTTAACCATTATCGATTAAATGGAGCGGAATGTGCGTAGACTCCTCGAAAATGCTGGCACATTTCCATCGTGCGTGGGCGGGTTCGTGGAAGCTCAACCAATGTCCTGCGGGATGAAAGGTCAGTGGGAGACCCCACAGGCGCTTGCGCCGAGGAGACTCCCAGGCCGCCAAGGAAGAATTTGCACTTAATTCTTCCCGCGGAAAGCGAAGCACCTGGAGCGAAATGAAAAGTTAAACTTTCTAGTTCAACTTATATAGTTGATATAAGGCAGTATTAAGGAGTGACCTATACAGTGAAGAAAGAACTGGTTGGCAAAAGTGTACTGGTTGTCGAAGATGATCCTAAAATCCGTACGCTTGTAAAGATTTATTTAACAAATGAAGGCTACGAGGTCCTTGAAGCGGACAATGGGATTGCTGCACAGGAAATGATTGAAAAATATGATCCATGCATCCTCATCCTTGACCTTATGCTCCCCGGCAAAAGCGGTGAGGAAATTTGCCGCTGGCTCCGCAATGACCTCGAAAGCATGATGCCTGTCATCATGCTGACCGCAAAAGCTTCTGAAAAGAGCAGGATCGAAGGCTTCAAGCTTGGTGCCGATGATTATGTCGTAAAACCATTCAGTCCAGCGGAGTTGATGGTCAGGATTGAAGCGGTGCTTAGAAGGACGGCAAGCCGATGCGGGAAGCTGACTTTTACTGGCCTGACCATTAAACCGGCTAAAGGGCTGGCAATGATCGATGGCGAACAGCTCGATTTGACCAATTTTGAATTCAGGCTTCTTCATATGTTCATGCAGCATCCTGGTCAAATCCTTTCTAGGACGCAAATACTCGATACCATTTATGAAAACAACGAAAAAGCCGTTACTGAGCGGACCATTGACGTCCATATAAAAAATCTCCGTGAAAAAATAAAAGAAAAAACGCCGAAGGATTATATTCAGACTGTAAGAGGAATGGGGTATAAATTTGCGGCGAATTAAAAGCATGGCGAATTTATTGTTATCCAAGCTTGTCGCAGTCAATAGTGTCGTCATCCTGCTGGTTATTATACTTGCAGGGATATCAGTAAAAGATTATGCCTGCTTTCTTGTCAATAGCGAACAGGTGACAGGGACACAGCTGGTTGACACATTAAATTCCTTCCTGGTAAAAGTGAGTGTCGTTGCCTTTGTCATTGCCGGGCTTTTGCATTATTTTTCAGTAAAGCGGATCGTGATGCCCGTCAAGACTATGGCTGTTGCTGCCAATCAAATAAAGGAAGGAAAAATTCCCTCTAAGATCGATGTTCACGCCAGCGGTGAATTGGGTGAGCTCGTTTCAAATTTCAACGCCATGACCGAAACGCTCTCTGCGGTGCAAACACGGCGTGAGGAAATGCTCAGGGATATCGCCCATGAGTTAAGGACCCCGTTAACGAATATCAACGGCTACCTTGAAGCCCTTCATAATGGTGTATTGACCGGAGACCGTGAGCTGTTCGGTTCTCTATTGGAAGAGTCCAGGCGGATTACGCGGATTGTCGACCTGATCGCCGAGCTGGACGCGTGGAATAAAGAGGTTTACTTTCTTGAGAAGCAGTTTGAAGAGATTGATATTAAACAAGTCATGGTAGAATCACTTGCAGCCTTTCAACTGAAATTATCGAACAAATTCGAGACAGTCAGCCAGCATATAGAACATGCCCCCATTTTTGGCCATGAAGACGGATTAAAACAAGTCATGTCCAATCTGATTCAAAATATCATAGATTATGATATGGGCGGGGATCTATCAATCAAAGCCAAACCAGATGGCAAGGTGTACAGGATCACTTTTTCCCACAAAGGAACATGCATTGATCCCGAGACGAAAGAACTCATTTTCGAACGTTTTTACAGACTTGAAGAGTCCCGCAGCACA
Source organism: Bacillus sp. ISL-39 (assembly GCF_018613295.1). NCBI lineage: Bacteria > Bacillati > Bacillota > Bacilli > Caryophanales > Bacillaceae > Bacillus > Bacillus sp. ISL-39. Next base: position 70,564 of record NZ_JAGGQM010000009.1, on the reverse strand, counting down.
AAAGCTGATGGTGCAGGACTCGGGCTTGCCATCGCAAAAAGCATTATTGACGCCCATCAAGGAGAAATCGGCGTTGATACAGATGGGCATCATCACACATTTTGGGTAACGATTCCAATCTATCGCAAATCTTAATCATTCCTTAACAATCAGGTCACATACTGGTTGATAAAGCAGTTTTCGTAAAAAAGGAGCGATTGTGATGGAATTTACCTACTATAACGGAAAGCTTATTGGACAAATGGAATATGGATTCCTGCCAATATCTCCGAACACCGAAATGGGATACCGGCCTATGGAATTGTTCGTATCCTCTTTAACAGGGTGCAGCACATCAGTGCTCGCAAATATTCTTGTCAAAAAGAGAATAGACTATAAAAGGATTGACGTGCATGTGTCAGCAGCCAGGAACCCGGAAGAGGCAAACCGGATCGAACAAATGACATTCCATGTGAGAGTCCAGACTGATACCGCGGATAATGCTGGTCAGGCTGAAAAGCTTGCCGGACTTGTCCTGAAAAATTGCGGCATGATTCAATCTGTCATTGGAAGTATTAATATCCAATATCAGGTTGCTTTCACGCCAGACCAGCCAAAAAAAGGTGATGTTGCTTGAACTATATAACATTGGGCAGATTCACGCTGCCTGCAGATTTGCTTGCAGCGTTTGCCGCCATTTTTATCGGAGCCTTGATTTACCGTGTCAAGGAAAAAAAGAGTATCGATGATTGGTTTTGGAATAGCTTCTTCATTTACATTGCGATTTATAAACTCAGTTATGCAGTCTTCAATTTTAAACTGTTCATCGACACCCCATTCTCCCTTCTTTACTTTAACGGCGGTACTGAAGGCCAGATTTTAGCATTTCTAGGAATCGCAATATATTTATTTTGGTTAACAAAGAAAAAGGGAAATACCATCAAAGCTGAGGAATATCTCCCTGGGTACTTTATATTCTTTTTACTATATTGGACAGGATTATTTGCCTTTTCACAGGATTTCCTCGCGGCTGCAATCCAGGCCATCCTATTGGTGTTGTTCATTTTGTTTTACTTAAAAAACATAAAGCTTACCGCTGAGTACGCTATATTGTTCTTGATGCTCGAAGCACTGATAATTAGCCTTTATTCCAATTTACTGGCTGTGGAGAATCTGTTGATTTTCGTACTCGGAATTTACTTAATCATTTTTCAGCGTTTTAATAAGGAGGAATTTCAGCATTGAATAAAAATCTTTTATCATTTGCGATTTTAGCACTGGCTGTTGTCATTTTGGTCGTGAATATCTGGAAACCGGGATCAACAGAAAGTGAAAAAAACACAACAGCTCCAGCAGGCAAATCTGCAGAAACAACTGAAGATATTCCAGGCGCGAAGCTGTCTTCGTTGCGTGAAGGGGCTGAGGCACCTGATTTTGAGTTAACTACACTTGACGGCCAGCCTGTAAAGCTTTCAGATTACCGCGGCCAAAAGGTGATCTTGAATTTCTGGGCGACCTGGTGCCCTCCTTGTAAAGCAGAAATGCCGCATATGCAAAATTTTTATGAAGAACATAAAGATGACGGAGTGGAAATTCTTGCGGTTAACCTGACTAGTATGGATAAAGGTGTGGATGAAGTTCAGAAATTCGTCGATGAGTATGGACTGACCTTCCCAATCCCTCTTGATGAAGAGGGTGATGCAGGAACTACCTACCAGGCATTTACCATCCCAACCAGCTACATCCTCGATGAAAACGGAGTGATTATCAAGAAAATAGTTGGCCCGATGGATGAGAAAATGATGAAGGACCTTACTGGGGTTAAATAAGAAAAGTCGCGGTTATTTACCCGCGACTTTTTTTGTTTAATGGACATTTTGGCTCTGCTCCGCCTCCGAAATGTCCATTAAACCAAGGGATTTTAGGTGCTCAGGATTTTTGGTTCTCCATCTGCTTTGAATGTACCTTTTTCTTTTAAAAATTGCTTAATAATATCAACTGCATGGACACCATGATAGGTTTTATCAGCTTCAGCGCCTTTAAAAAGCTGCTTGCCTGCCCCCGCAATTTTGTAGTTCTTTCTCAAGTCAATCCCCTGCCCGGCAACAAGAAGCTTCTGAATTCTGTTTCCTTCCGGATTATAAGGCTTGAAGGACATGAATAATCCTGAGGACCTGAGAATATATCCGCCTTTTTGCTTGAATGGGTCTCTCGAAAAAACCATTTCAAGATTCTTCTCAAGAGTATTCATCAGATGCTCTCCTGTCATCTCCAGCGTAAACATCTCAGGGTTCGTGGGAATGATCGTATGCAGGTCATACTCGGTCACATCCCCTGCAGGGAGCGGGGTACCGTACCTCCAGCCATGTGAAAACGCCAAATCACTATCGTACGCATTTAGATAGGCATCCGTAATCAATTGATCCATCGGGGCTTCATTCAAGGTCATCCTGTGTAAAATCGACTCTGTCCTGCCCACTACATGATTCCGCTCCCTGCTGTATGGCTTAAGGATATCCGCAATGATTTCCTCCATCTCCTCATCTGCAGGGAAGCTTTCATCTATGGCTGCCAGCTCGTACTGATAGCTTTCCAGCTTTCCGCCTTCCAGGTTGATTTCCAGCTTTCCAATGAAGGAAGCACTGGATCCTGCCTGGACGACCAGAGATCCGTTTACAGTGATTGGCTTTTCGACCCTGTCATGGCTGTGGCCCGATAAGATGATATCAATTCCATCAATAAGCGCAGCCAGTTCAACATCAAGCGGGAGACCCATATGACTCAGCAGCACGATCAGATCCACGCTGCCTTTTAATTCATCAACACATTGACGGGTCTCTTCCACTCCTTTTGAAAATACCAGGCCTTTTGAAAAGCTTGCAGGCATGGTTTCGTCAACATAAGGATAGGTAAGTCCAATGACACCTACCTTGATGCCCTTAAGATTTTTAATGATATATGGCTTTAAAAATGACTGATTGTCATTCTCCTCTTTTACGTTGCATGCAATTGTCGGGAAAGGCAGGTCTTTTGCCAGTGAAGAAAATTGCTCCTTACCATAGGCAAAATCCCAGTTGCCGGGGACCCATCCATCCAGCCCCATTTTCTTCAATGCTGGCAAAATGGCTTGTCCTTTTGAAGCGACCAAAGGAAGCGTGCCATGAAAAAGATCCCCACCATCAAGGAATAGTACATTTTCATTTTGCGATTTAAGATTCTTGACATATTTTGCGATCCTCGGGAAACCACCTATTTTACGGAGTTCAGGCTGGTTCTCCTTCCAGAATAGTTCATGATGGAGTTCCAGGCTCCCATGTGTGTCGTTTTGCTGGATAATCGTCAACTTAGTCATAGTATCCTCTCCTGCATTGTTCGTTAAAGCTTTTTCCATAAACGTCCTGATCAGCACGATGCTTATGGAAAAAGCCTTATTAAAAGGGGTACCTTACACATAAGGTACCCTCTTTCTTAACATTTCCCACTCTAGCGCTTCCGGTTATCGAGTTATCTAACAGCACAACGGTTTGGACCGATTTCCATTTCCCGCTGTTCTTCGATGTCCGGGTTGATTTTCCCCATATTCATCTGCCTTATTTCCTGGTAGGAGTTAGGCTGTGGCGGTAGGTTTTCGGTTACGGTCTTTCTGAACGTATCTTCACTGTCGATTTGCAATCCGTGATTTTCGGCGTAAAGAACGCCAAGTTTTTCGGAAATACTGCCGTCATCATTCATCTCATTGATTCCCATATAGTGGGCGGGCAGGACAAGCAATTCATCTGCAAGTTCTTTATAGCGCTGGTATAAAGTATTCCTCAAGTCGCCTACCCAGTCCTGAGCCAGACCGGCTAAGTCAGGGCGTCCGATGGAGTCGATGAACAGAATGTCACCTGTCAGCAGATATTGGTCATCAATGATGAACGAAGTACTTCCGATTGTATGACCAGGAGAGTACAAAGCCTGGATCACGGTGTTTCCAACCTTGATTTCATCGCCATCCTGAAGAGGTTCATATTGGAATGTCACTTCTTCTGCATCTTTAGGCGGTAGGTAATATTTAGCTCCCACTTTATCAGCAAGCTTCTTACCGCCGGAAATATGGTCAGCATGGAGGTGGGTATCAAGCAGGGCTACAAGCTTGAAGTCCTTGCCTGACATGAATTCCTCATACTGTTCAATCATCCGGTTTGTATCGATGATCGCAGCCTCGCCATTTGATTCAACAAGATAGGAAAGACAGCCTTTGCCGATACGGACGAATTGATAAAGCGATCCGCCATTTTTCAGATCGCCAATCTTGATAGGCTCTAAATGTTCACTCCAGGCCTTCATGCCGCCCTCGATAGAGTAAACATTCGTATAGCCGGCCTCTTCGATTTGTTCGGCAACGAATTCTGACGAACCACCTTTTGCACATACGACGTAAATTTCCTGATCCTTCGGCAAAACATCCTTTACGGGATCCACACCTTCAAGCAGGTCAAAATACGGCGTATTATGGACTTTTACATTGCGGCCTTCGATTTTCCAATCATCGAAGTCATCTGTATTTCTTGTATCAAGGATAAACAGGTCTTCATGGTTAATGACTTTTCGAGCTAATTCTTTTGCTGTGATTGTCTGTACCATTTCATTCCTCCTGTCATGCTTTGATTTTAGAATGTCAATGTAATGTTTGCATCGCTTGCGAAGTGAAGGAATGAAGCTGCTCCGCCCACATCGATCCCTTCAACAAACTGGTCTTTTTCAAGAGACATAACGTCCATTGTCATCTGGCAGGCAATCATCTTGACGCCCATTTCTGCTGCCATTTCAACTAGCTGTTCTACAGGAGGAACGTTTTCTCTTGCGAAGCCTTCCTGGAAGTGCTCTGTTCCTGCTGGCATAGGCAGCTGCTTGTGCGCTTCCTTATGGATCAGGTTAAGCCCTTCAAATGTGAAGAAAATTCCTACTTCTGCGTCTGTTGCTGCTGCCGCAGTCGCTATATTGAATACTTTATATGCGTCGAACATTCCGCCGTTAGAGGCGATGATGGCTACTTTCATTTTTTGGTTCCTCCTTATTTTTCAACTGATGTTTCGGTAGGGCCTGTCCAGTCCTTCATCCCGGAAACAACATTAATTGGTTTCTTGAATCCCTTTTCGACAAGCTTCTTTGCCGCCATATCACTTCTTGATCCAGAGCGGCAAATGATATAGACATCCTCTTCAGGATCCAATTCATTGAAACGCTGCTCCAGCTCTCCAAGTGGGATTGATTTTGCATTCGGAATACGCCCAAAAGCGTATTCAGCTGATTCCCTTACATCAAGAACGGTTATTTTTTCATTGCCTTCCAGCTTTGCTAGCACCTCTTCAAGTGTTGCTGTATGCGGGTGTGGCGATTCATTGTTCAGTTCATCTTCACTGGCTTTGCGGAGATAATGTTTGAGCACATCCCCTTCAGTGATCGTACCGAGATATTGATTGCCAGTACTTTCAGCCCATGCTTTTAAATCGGTTGTTGAACCTTTATCCGTGGCCTGTACTTCAATAACCTGGCCTGGCTCCAGCTCATTCATGGTCTTCTTCGTCTTGACAATCGGCATCGGGCATGCGAGACCTTTTGCATCAAGTACTTTATCCGCAGAAATTGACATAGTAATCCCCCTTCCTACACTTTAGTATTTATGAATTCGCGGAATCCATACTGCGAAAAATTCCCCCTAGTTTATATACCTCCTACGGTAAAAACTATGCGTATATTGTAAAAAAAATAAAAAAAAACAGCAACCATTTTGCCTTGGCTGCTGTTTCCTGCTTATTCTTTGCCTAAATAGATATTTGGATAAGACTGGTATGGATCGGCGTATCCGCCCCTGCTCAGCCATGGAATATAACTCACTGGGTTCACACTGATAGCATACCTGAACATATTGTTCATCATGCTGTCCATCCCTATAAAGCTCATGTTCATCACCATATACATGGCCTTGATTGTGTTAAACTGTGAAAGCTCAACTACATATACGATTCGGTCTGCCATAACTCCAATTTGCCCTTCTGTCCATAAAATCCTGTCCGCCATGAACCCAATTTGATCTTCTGTATATAAAACTCCTTCTAATGCTTGTGTGAATGTATCAGCACCCATTTGACCCACATACACGATAGCTCTGCTTGTTGCCATCCGCATCACCTCCCATTAGTCAGGATATGTACCCCTGGGAGGATGGTGTCTGGCTAATTGGGAATGTTATTTGCAATAGGGGATAGAGCCAAAAATCACTGCAACCGAACTTGTGGTTCTTCCTATTCAACGCTTCCGTTAACTAAAAGCTGATTCCATGTCTTACCGCCATCCTCGGATTCATATAGATCATTAAGGATTGTGATGAATGCAATCCGGCCTTCCTGCTTTGGGTCAGCCGCTATATAAGTAATCGGATTATCATACTTCAGTTTGGGAATCGGAAGCTCCTCCCCTGCATTTGGCTGCTCTTTTGTAAGTCTGATTAGCTTAATCTCTTCATTCTCTACTGGCGCGATATACAAAGACTCCCGGGAATAGGCCGCAGCCGTTACCATTTGAAAATCTCCTGCCTTTGTCATCGTCATCCCATAATCATCCGAGACAAACACCCCTTCCCTTGTTGCCATCGCCAAAGTACCACCGTTTTCAGGGTGAACAGCCATCATACCCAGGGATTGCGCCTCCATTCCATTAAGTTCTACAGGTTCCCATGCTGCACCTCTATCTTTGGAGACATATACGCCTCGTTCCAGTTCGGAATTGGGTTCTTCGTTAATCAAGTAAAGGACGTTATCCTGATAGCTTGCAGAGAGAAAGTGAAAATCGCTTTCTCCGTAAAAAGCTATTTTATCAAGTGTTTTTCCACTGTCCGTACTTTTTACAAGTCCAAGCGGATTTTTCAAATCTGACCCCTCTGCTGGATGGCCGCTTGCAAAAAATCCATCTTCAACAGCCTGAAATCCCATGTAGTCATGGTTCTCATCCGTCGTTTCCAGCCATTCACCATTTTTGAATATCTTCAAACCATAGTGGGAGGCAACAAATAATCCCTTATCATTTCCCGGGTAACCAATCCCATGAATATGCTCAATTTTCTGTGGCTCTGCCTTAATCAAAAAATCAGTATCCGATTCCGCCTGCAGTTCCTTTTGCTCCTCTTTTTTTGTTTTATTTTCATCAGAAGCAGGATTTCCCTGTTCCTGATCTGCTTCACCTGAACATCCGGTAAACACGAGCATGACTGCTGCAAAGATCGCGATCAAAAATAATCTCAATTTAAACATTTTTACTTCCTCCGTTTTTTTCTCATTGTTGTCCAATAATAGTAGCAAATCCCGGCCGCCACCGCAAAAATGGCTGCAGCAAGCTGGTATTCAGTTTCCCAGCCAAGAACAGTATGAACTGAATATGCCTCGATCAACAGGGCCGGAATTTTGCCTATTGTGCTTGAAACAGCAAAAGTCCATGTGCCCATCGTGCTGTATGAAGCGGCAAGGGTGACGAGTCCGGATGGCGCGAACGGAAAAAGCCTTAATACAAGAACCAGCATGAAAGCCTCCATGCCTTTTGTTTGCTTAAGCTTTTCCAATAATTTAATTGCTTTTACAGAATCGATTTTGCCACTCAGTTTTTTAAGCCCTTTCCGATACAGAATAAAACTTATAATCGCTCCTAAGGCTTCTCCGAGAATGGAGAGAAAGAGTCCCAAGGAAAATCCGAAGTAAACGATGTTGGCAGCTGTCACAAAAGCACTTGGAATAATTCCCGCCAAGGCAATCAGTATGCTGACTGTAAGGCTAATGACAACAGCAAGCCATACCGGCTGGCCAGATAAAGTTTCTAATAATGACATTTTCAGCCTCCAGTCAAATTTCAAAACTTTGTCACTGCTTCTGCTTAGTTTTTGCAAACTGTCCCGGTAAGATTTATGTATACCTGAAAGGAGCTGACAAAGGGCATGAAAAAACTAACGTTAAGTTTTTTAGGCGCTGCATTGATATTCGGAGCAAGTACTGCTGCTTTCGCAGAAGAAGGGACAGAAGGCAAAGGTGCTTTTAATTTCGGCCAAATGAAGCCGTTAATTGAACAGATGCACCCAGGGCTGTCCAATGAAGAGGTCAAGCAAATGTACAATGATTGCCACGGTACAAACGGTGCTATGCCGAGCAAAAACTTTAATATGATGGATGGCAGCCATATGGATATCATCGACTGAATTGGATATCCTCTGTCACATAATGAGGTTCTGGCTAAAAGCCAGAGCCTTTTCCTATGTACTTGATCTATTTTAACTTAAGAATTTGCAGAAAACATGAAAGAAAGAAAAATGACATAAATTTTTAGTCGTATTAAAAAACAACCTGACCAAAACGGTCCAGGCTGCCTCAAAAAAGTTCCTTAAACTAATACTTCATTATGATCAAGCTGTGGCTCCAGATCCGCGATAGTTGTGCCGTTTTGAGAATGCTGCGACGGCAGATCGGCTATGGTTGTGCCGTTTTGGGAATGCTGTGACGGCAGGTCAGCTATGGTTGTTCTGCTTGCCGAGTGCTGTGACGGCAGGTCAGCTATGGTTGTTCCGCTTGCCGAGTGCTGTGACGGCAGGTCAGCTATGGTTGTTCCGTCTTGCGAATGCTGTGACGGCAGGTCAGCTATGGTTGTTCCGCTTGCCGAGTGCTGTGACGGCAAATCAGCTATGGTTGTTCCGCTTGCCGAATGCTGTGACGGCAGGTCAGCTATGGTTGTTCCGTCTTGCGAGTGCTGTGACGGCAAATCAGCCAGGCTTCTGTCCGCAGAATCCAAACCGAAAACACCAGCAAACAATACCGCAAAAAGGGTTATCATCAATGTTCTCTTCATTTTAAACCTCCTCTGCCTGGGTCGATCGTTCATAAAACCAATCAGCAATATTTCAATAATTTTCCCATTTCATTCGTTACTAAGCTGGCAAACTTCTCATTCTGCTGCAGCTTGAAAATCATGATCGCTTTTTCCAGATGTTCCTTACCTTTGTTTTCTTTACCCAATTTAATATAATTCATGCCTGTTTGGTAATAAAGTTCTCCAAATAAATACATATTTTCTTCATATATACAATTGTCGATTCCTTTGCTGCAGTAGATAAGGGATTCTTCATATCTCTCAAGCTTTGACAGTGCCTGGGCAAGGCCGTAGAGAATCCTTAGCCAAATCCTTGAATCCAGGACCTGAGGCAGCCCTGTCAGCTCGTTCAGCGCATTCTGAAAAAGTTCGACAGCCTTGTCCAGGTTCCCGCTATCTTTTTCAATGATGGCCATACTGGTCAAAATCTCAATTTCGCGTTCAGACATTCCAGCCTGTTCCTCATGGGTCATGTCCAATGCCTGGTCAAGCAGGCTGATTGATTTCTGTCGATCCCCTTCAAGATAATAGGTGCAAATCCCCTGGTGCCATACCAAAAATTGATTGAAGGATGTATGTTTGAACAGCGGATTATCCTGCTCCTTCTTAATGATTTCATGAATAGCGGCATAATCCCGCTCTCTTTTATACTTTTTGATTAATTCCGTGACAGCGATTGCGTAATTGTATGTATCAGTGGAAGCAATATCGAAAAAATGGTTAAGCTCTACTTCAAGCTTTGATGCCATCTTGAATAATTGATCGATTGTTGGATATTTCTCTTCTTTTTCAAATTGAATGATATCCACTTCAGAACATATACCCTCAGCCAACTGTGCCTCAGTCAATCCTTTAAAAACTCTAGAAGACCTAAGAATTTCTCCGAAGTTATACCCAACCAGGCTCATCCCTACACCCCATTTATACGTAATTATTTATATATTATCATAGTGTTTGCAAAATTAGAAAATTTGTAGTTGGAAAAGAGCCCAGAATTATCGCTGGGCCCGTACATTCATTGATGAGAAATGTAGTGCAGTGCGATGCATGCTAATGCTAACATAATGACGACAACCGATCCGATTTTATTGTTTTGCCGCCAGAGCGTTACCCCAAATAATAAATAATAGATAATGATTAAACCAATGGCAATCCACATAATTACTACCATTAATCTCTCACCTCTTCTAGCTTAGGCAGTTTCGACTGGCGCCCAAATTCTCCAAATCGAATTGAGACATTCACCTTCACTTCTGCATCAGGATACGTATGCATCCAATCAAATTCCCGGAATTCCCGAAGAGTGGCAAACTCCTTCCTCATCGGGATAGATAAGTCGAACGTATTTCCTTTAAACTCTTCCTGGCCATATGAAATAAAATCCGTAAAATTTTTTTCTATCGCAGCAGTAAGAGATTTTTTAAGTATTTTAACCTTTTCTCGGTTCTTTGCGTAATTGATCATGCTTGGATCACTGTATACCTCGATAAATAATGGTACATCTATTTCAATGGTTGGACGCCCGTTTCCGGTAATCAGCTTATATTTATTGCCTCTTTTTTGAGAGATCCTTATGGACAGCTTATATCTTTCATCAAAAGGATCTTTAATGGCAGTCAGGATATCTTCTGTTTCCCAAGTATTGTCTAACAGACTTGATATCCTTGTCTCTTCCCCTGTTATTTTGCCAATCATCTTTCCTTCCCTGAATACTGCTGAGCCAATAAACTGGGCATTTGTGTTTGTGCCCTCCACTTCAATCTCCCCGGCCAGCAAGTCATCATCTGTCATTTGGATTTCATCTTTCTCTACCTTTTTAGTGGTAGCATAAATCGCCAGATATAAATCCGCATCACTTTCCGTGACTCGGAAAAAACTATTCAGGTCAGCTTCTGGAATCATGCCTGTTTCCTGGCCCCGTTCTATCATCAGTTCCAAAAATTTATGGGGTCTGGTTTCAATTCTTGGTTTATTATTTTTTATGAAATCAGCTGCACCCTCCCTCGTGACCATGAATTGTGTACTTCGCTTAATTTCCCGATCCTTGGTTGCGCTGTATATCACCCTGATAAAATCCGGGTCTCTGGCTAATTCCTCTGAAACGATAATAACCTGCAGAAGGTCATAGGAAATTTCCTTCGCCACTACAGTATTTGCTGTATTCCGCGATGATATAAAATCATCCGCACCAATCGTCACTATCTCCTGCGGCGGCTCATTCGCTCCGCCTGCAGTCTGCTGTGAACCCACCTCAGGATTTGCAATCAGGTATGTAACTTTAACCTTTCCCTCCGCTTTATGCTTATCAAGCCCTATGCCAATTACATATGCTTTATCGTCCAGTTCCTTATGATCCCAGCATCCTGACAGACTCAAAGTGACTGCTATCAGGATAATCAATTTAATTATTATAGAATGAATTTTCATTCTTAAAATCCCCCCGAATTTTTGCCACGACCCACATCAATGGCGGAAGAATCATGAAGGCAGGACTTAATAATACAAGGATTTTTTCCCTTATAGTATAGAGAGTGATGGGTGGTGCATCCGGTGATAATCCTATTAGCAATATTATTGTCGCGATCAAAGGAATCAGATACTCAAACTCCTTAATCTTCAAAATTCCTCCCAGCAATGTTGCGATTAAATATAGATAAAATGAAAAACGGATAAATGTTGCGACCAGCCAAAAGGGGAAAAAGAATGTTTCAACATTTGCTAAGAATCCAATTTGAATAAATCGGATTGTTTCATGAAAAGGGTAGTTCAGCATTTCAGCAGTGGTGTAATCAAATAAAACGACAAACGCCACAAGTGCGAGACTCAGCTCCACCGTTAAAAATCCCAACCCTATTAACGTTCCTTTTTTCATGTCCTTATATGATGAGATGAGTGGCATAATTAACCCAAGGTATAGAAAATCGACAAAAATCGAAACGTTTTTAACAGATGCTTTTGCAACTTCAAGAGGCCCTTCACCCCAAAAAGGGAAAAGGTACCCTAATGTACCTTTCTTAAAAGTAAAAACCAGTGCAATGAACAAAGTGATCTTGATGTATGGAAGCAAGAGCCATGAAACTGACCCAATCTGTTCTATTCCCCTCTTTGCTCCATAAGCGCAAATAACCATCAAGATGATATAAAGGATGATAGCTGGCGTTTTTGTAAAATACATCGAGCCAATAATGTCCACGTAAGTACCTGAGTCAGCAATGACTGCAGTTGTCCCGCCGATTAAAAGGCAAACAGAAATGAAGGTTCCAAAAAATCTGCCGAAAAGATGCAGGAGGATTTCATGCAGATTTTTCCCTCTGTGTGCTGAATATACTTTTATTAGAAAAATGATAGGAAATAAGGACAAAAGACCGATCAGTAGTGTAGCCAACCAGCCAGCATTCTTTGCATTTTCATAAATGATCGCAGGTGTGTCGTCACTTAACTTGGCTCCAATCGTCAGAGAAATAAGCGCGAAATATTCTTTTATGCCGATTTTCCCCTTGTCCTGTCTCATCGCCTAATCTCCATTAGTCTTTTTTTGTAAATCTGTGGTTTTTAAGAAGCCTGGCCTTAATATTTCATTTTTCGTTAGCCTGCGGAAAATCGTATCCTTCGAAGACTTGTAATTTGGTGACATAGGCGCTAAATACGGAACGCCAAATGACTTGATCGAAACCATATAGAACAAGCCCCCAACAAACATTGCAGTCATGCCATAAATACCCATCACCGCTGCACTTAGAACAAATAGAAAGCGAGTAAGCCTTACAGCAAAATTCAAGCTTAAATCACTGACCGCAAACGAACTTAGTCCTCCGAGTGCGACAACAATGATAACAATCGGACTGATAATATTCGCTTCTACTGCAGCCTGTCCAAGGATTAGGGCTCCAACAATACCGATGGTCGGCCCTATCGGACTTGGGACACGCAGCCCTGCTTCCCTGATCAATTCAAATGCCAGCTCCATGATAAGAATTTCAATCACCGCAGGAAAAGGAACTTTTTCCCGTGATGCAGCAATCGCCAGCAGCAGGTCTGGCGGAATCATTTCAGCATGAAAAGTAGTGATTGATACATAAATCGCAGATGTAAAAATAGTGATGAAAAGGGCAGTCATTCTTAATGCCCTCGTGAAGTTTCCATAAAAAAACCTTAGATAATGATCCTCAGGACTGTGAAAAAAAGACCAAAATGTCGCAGGGAGAACAAGACTGTCGGGCGAATTATCCATTAATAAAACGATATAGCCATCTTCTAAAAAAGAAGCTGCCCTGTCTGGCCTCTCTGTCGCAAGAATGCTGGGAAATAATGAATAATTACGTTCCTCAATGTATTCCTCGAGCAGCGAAAGGTTCTGAATCGAATTCACGTCCAGGCTGCCAAGTCTCTCCTTGATATTGTCAATCAATTTTTCATTAGCGAGACCGCGAATATAGAGGACAAAAACATCATTATGAGACCGTTGAGAGACTTCCACGGCTTCAACGATAAGGTTTTCGTTCCTTATTTTTTTCCTGAGTAAAGAAATATTCGCTACAGCCTTTTCATTGAACGCTTCCTTTGGTCCCTTAATGAGAATTTCACTTTCAGGCTTTTCAATCGCCCTGCTTTGAAAGTCAGGACAATCCATAATATAAGCCTTTGGTTCTCCATCTAGTATGAGGAGCGCATTTCCTTTGTTAATATCCTTGACTGCATCCTTGTATAAGGAAATTTCATTTACCATTTGGATCGCAACTATATCCTTCACCTTTTTATCCGAAGCAGTATTTTCCGTTAATGGCTTAAGGATATTTTCTTCTATACTCTTAACATCTGTAATGGTACTGATGAACAATAATGCGGCCTGCTTATTAAACCCTCCAAGGTATAATTCTCGCAATTTAATATCTTTATTATCAGGAATGCTGTAGAGTTGCTTTAATATTGTTAAATTTTCCTGGAGATTTTTGCTGAATCCCTTTTCCTTAAGAGACGTTTGCTCTCCCTCCAGTTTATCGACTGCGGAAGCCGTAGTCCTCTGCTGTTTTGTAATCAGCCTGAGCATTTCCTTTAACATCTTGAACCTTCTCCCTGCCGCCCTGAATATTTTTTCCTTATCTTAACTTTTACTAATCTGCTATGTTTTATGAGTATTAAGCATGAAAAAACTCAGGAAAGTTCCTGAGCTGGGTTAAAGGTTCTTCTGCTTTCGTGCTGCCATTATGTATACTGCTCCTCCTCCTAACGAAATGATGCTGACAGGGATGAGGAATGGCTTGGCAATGTCCTTAATTCCTGACCAATTTTCACCGAGAACGATTCCTAGATAAAGGAAAAATATTGTCCATGGAATCATTGCGGCGATAGTATAGAGCGTGAACTTGATGGCTGACATACCTGCAATCCCCGCAGGTATTGAAATCGCATGCCGCACGACCGGAATGAACCTCGCCGAGAAAATGACACCTGATCCATATTGGCTAAACCATTTTTCCGATATTTCCAGATGATGCTTGTTGATCAATAAGTATTTCCCGTATTTCTCCAGCATCGGGCGCCCGCCAAAATATCCAAGCCAGTAAAGGAACAGCTGCGCGACCGTCCCGCCGATGGTTCCGGCAACCACAGCCCCTGTAAAACCAATGGTCCCTTCGGAAATCATATATCCCCCATACCCAAGGACGATTTCACTAGGGATGACCTCAAGCATCAAACCAAGAGCAATCCCAATATAGCCAAGGCTCGACAGCCAGTCCAGAGCATTCATCATTACATCATGCATTTCACCAACTCCCATTCAGTTTGTTCCTCTTTTTAAAAGGCTCTTTTCTCAAACTTTGTTGCTATTGACTACAAAATAGGATTGAATGACCTATATTTCTTCGCAAAGTTGACTCTTTTGTGAGAAAAGAGCATGCAAACTTAATACCGACCAACAAAATGGCCTACTATTACGTTAAAATCGGCTTTAGGATTTTAACAACAATCTTTACGAAAACAGCCTTTTAAAAATATATTGAAGGATGTACAAGTTTATCTCTATTTTTCTATGAACATGAAAAAGAACCTGCCATTAAGACAGGTTCTTGTTTGCAGAACGTCAGCAGCGCCAGCCGCCTCTGAACAGTACCCGCAAGCCGATAAAAATAATGACAAAAGCGAAGAGTACGATAACAATTACACCAATAACTCCAAAGATGCCTAGCCCTGCAAGAGTCAACAGAAGCGGCCCGAATTTAATCAAAGCCCATCCAGCAAGCATACAAGCAAGAAATAGCAATACATTTGATCCCCAGTTGAATGACATATCATCATCCCTCCTTTCACTATTCAGCATATGTATGCCAGGAAATTTGGTACGGGCTGATGAACTATTCCTGAATTTTTTGTGTAAAAAAGAATCTGCTCGCCGAAAATAGAATTACTTAAATCTGGCTAAATCTGTTTTTGATTAGAAAAACAAGGGAAAAGTAATTATTGTTTTCATACATATAACGAAAAAAAGAGGAGGAAACCATGACTAATCACTTATATATGCGTTTTATAAAGCTGCCCATTTTAGCAAGGATCCTGATGATTGCCGCTATGATGATTACTCTGTTTGGTGTAGTCATTCATTATGTTGAACCGAAGAGTTTCCCGACGATTTTTGATGGTGTCTGGTGGGCCATCATCACCGCATCAACAGTAGGATTCGGAGATTACTATCCCGTTTCTACATGGGGCCGAATCACAGCAATCCTGCTCCTGCTGATTGGCACAGGGTTTTTATCTTCCTATTTCATTCACCTTTCAGCTGCCACGGTTACCAAACAAAATGCCTATGCTGAGGGAAAGGTAGGCTTCAGAGGAAGGAGCCATATTATCATCATCGGCTGGAACGAGAGATCTCGTTCAGTTATCCGCTCTCTCATAGAAGCAGATGAAATCATCATATTGGTGGACGATACACTGGGATCAAACCCCATTAAGGATGACAATGTCCATTTCATCAGAGGCCGTGCGAACAAGGATGATACCTTATTGAGCGCAGGTATCTCTACAGCAAGGAAAGTGATCATTACATCAGACCAGAATCTGGATGAACTGCAAGCTGATATGAACACAATCCTTACGCTGCTTGCTATCAAAGGACTAAACCCGGAGATTCGCTGCATCGCGGAGATTCAAACGAGCGAACAGATCAATAATGCGAGGAGAGCCGGGGCTGATGAGCTGATTCCCGCAAATGCCCTTACCAGCGCTGTGCTTTTGAACAGCATCTCCTCTGCGGAGGTTGTGAACCCTTTATTGGATTTGCTGGGGGAATTGAACGGGAAACGCTTGTCTTATATTGAAGTGGAAGCTTCTCTGATTGATAAGAATTTTCAGGAGGCAAGCAGCTTTTTGCTGAAAGAGCGAAATGTTATATTGATTGGACGTAAAAGAGGGGGTGACGTAATCGTCAACCCCCAAAACAATATCAAATTTAAATTCGATGATCAGCTTCTGGCGATTTCAAATGATTAATGCTGTAATATAGCAGCCTCTAACTCCCGGACCAGTGCCCGTCCAACTTCGATATACTTTTCAGGGAAGCTGGCATCTTTATCCACCGGCTCCTGAAACTGATTGAAGGCTGCTCTGCCATTCCAAATATAAGCGTGATCATCCAATCCACGCTGGTATTTATGGGAGAGAAGGAAGGGGCGCTGAAGCTGGACAGTGCAGCCGTGGGAATCAAGCTGGCCATCAATCGCTTTGAAGGGAATCCTAAGAAATTGGTAACCAACTTCGTCATCAATTTTATAGTCGAAGGCGCCATGATCATAATCCCAGTTTCCCCCGATGGAATATCCTAACGGTTTAAGCAGCTGTTCCAGTTTAAAAAGATCAAAATGTTTGCCTTCAAGCTCAGATTGTAATTCAATCAATGAATTGTCCGCCTTTCCAATGGTTTTTGCTTAGTTTTAACCAAAAGGCCTCTTTTAATGAGTTATGAACGATTGGATTTGGCGGGAGTATGCCTTTAGGCAGGTGATGAAGGATGATGGATTCACAGATAATGGTGAAAGTTTATTTTTATTGGCGGTTTTCACAACTTTATTGGCGAAAATTTATTTTTATTGGCGAACTGGAAATTTCATACGATTTTTTCCAGTTTCAAAAAATAAATTCACACAAAAGGAGCACCCGTTTTTATCGGGTGCTCCTTTTCAGCTTTATTTAAGTCTCTTTTCCAGTTCTGCTTTCTTTTCTTCGAAGCCTGGTTTTCCAAGCAATGCGAACATGTTCACTTTGTATGCCTCAACGCCTGGCTGGTCGAATGGATTTACGCCGAGCAGGTAACCGCTCATTGCGCAGGCTTTTTCGAAGAAGTATACAAGGTATCCGAATGTATACTCATCCAACTGTGGAATCGTTAGAACAAGGTTCGGTACGCCTCCATCAGTGTGAGCCAGCATCGTTCCTTCAAACGCTTTATTGTTCACAAAATCAACTGTCTTGCCAGCAAGGTAGTTCAAGCCGTCAAGATCACTTGCAGCTTCTTCAATTGTCAGCTCATGGCGAGGCTTTTCCACCTTGATGATCGTCTCGAACAAGTCACGACGGCCTTCCTGTACATATTGACCAAGTGAGTGAAGGTCAGTAGAGAAGTTTGCTGAAGAAGGATAGATTCCCTTCTGGTCTTTCCCTTCACTTTCGCCGAACAGCTGCTTCCACCATTCAGAGAAGTACTGAAGGGATGGCTCATAGTTGATCAGCATTTCGATTGTCTTGCCTTTATTGTAAAGCGCATTACGGACTGCAGCGTATTGGTAGGCAGGATTTTCTTCAAGCTCTGACTTGCCGAAGTCTTCCCTCGCCTGTGCTGCACCCTTCATCATCGCTTCGATATCTGAACCGCTGACAGCGATTGGCAGCAAGCCTACTGCAGTCAGAACGGAATAACGTCCGCCGACATCATCAGGAATCACGAATGATTCATAGCCTTCTTCGTCAGCAAGAGTTTTCAATGCACCGCGGGCTTTATCCGTTGTCGCATAAATGCGCTTGCGTGCTTCTTCTGCTCCATACTTTTCTTCAAGCAGCTTTCGGAAAATACGGAATGCGATCGCAGGCTCCGTCGTTGTTCCAGATTTTGAAATGACATTGATGGAGAAATCTTTACCTTCCAAAAGATCCATCACATCTGTCATATAAGTTGAGCTGATGTTGTTGCCGATAAAAATAACCTGCGGTGTCTTGCGCTTTTCTTTTGAAAGAGCGTTATAGAAGCTGTGCTGTAAAAATTCAAGCGCAGCACGTGCACCAAGATAAGATCCGCCAATCCCTACGACGAGCAGGACGTCAGAATCACTTTTAATCTTTTCTGCTGACTTCTGGATGCGTGCGAATTCTTCTTTATCATAGTCTACAGGCAGATCGATCCAGCCTAAAAAGTCGCTGCCTGCACCAGTCTTTTCATGTAATGAATGATGGGCTACTTTTACAAAATCCCTTAAGTATGTAACTTCGTGTTCACCAAAAAAGCTAAGCGCCTTTGAGTAATCAAAACGAACATGTGTCATGTCTGATCCTCCATTATTTTATATTCTCTATCACTTTATCGAAATGAAACCCAATAATCAAGAAACACTCTCAGATGTAAGCGTGCCCAATTGTGAAATTTTAAGTAAACTTTGTAAAAAGTTTTTTTCATCACGATTGGGCACTCTTATTGTTCTTTTTTCCAAAGTGAAAAATACCGATTGCCAGCCATCCTGCAAACAGGATTGCTGTCCCAATTAAAACCGGAACCGGGCCGAATTGTGCAATCAGAGGCATGGAAGCGGCGGTGAACAGGCCGCCTCCGACAATGGGCTCAAACAGGATTTGTTTATAGCCGAAACCCTCGAGAGCAGGTGTTTCTTTTTCCGGATCAACAATCTGCAGTAAGAGCAGGCCTGTTGTTGTCATACCCATCGACTGCCCATATTGAAGAATCCCTCTTTCAAGCCAATATTCTGGCATAACCCTTTTGGCCAGGAAGAAAAAAGCGGCAAGATTAAACGCGATTCCCGCACCGGCAAGGATTAGGAAAGGCAGAAGATGTTCACTGATCGCTGAAATGGATAGAGTAGTGATGGATGCAACGATTAAAATATCAAGGGAAAAACCCTCAATTCGACTGAGCATTTTCTTATCAATCAGCTTGAAGGGAATAAACCGGTCATATAGCAGCTGGGTTGCCACTCCTCCTAGCAAGGCCATAGGAAACAATGGGACATGCTTGATGATTTCGATATCGTAAGCCGGACCCCAAGTTGTATTTTCCAGTAACAAAAGCCCTTTTAATAAAAGCATCCCGGCGCCGACTGCCACAAAAATGAAAAGGAAGTTGACCGTCAGCGATTCAATTGATTCCGATCTTGTTGATAATTCTCCAGCCGACCGTTCTTCATCCTCAGGATACAGGCCTTTTTGCTCTTGGCCAGAAAGCTCGGAAGCTTTTTTCGCTTCCTTCGCCATACCTTTTTTGATGCCCCAATTGACAATGATAATGCCGGTAATCACACCAGTCAGGATCCCGACTGTTGCCAGGCCTAGGGCAATACTGGCTCCTTCAGAAAAATCGAGTGCCTCGAATGTCCCTCTCATACCGGCAGCTGTACCTGGCCCGCCTTCAAATCCGATTTCAATCAGGGCGCCTGCCATTGGAGGAAGACCGAAAACTGGCTTCAAAATAAAAATCGCCAGAAGGATTCCGACCACATACTGACCCCATGATACGGTTTGTCCATAGGCAACTTGTGGACCGGCAATCTTCCATATCTTTTTGATCCCGGGAATTTTTTTACCTAAAAAAAGCGAGGCAAAAATAATGGTGATCGCGACTTCAGGAATCGAAAGCATCGCATCGTACACTTTTTCGGGGTATACGCCATTTTCAAGAAATCCTGCTCCAGGAATGATTGACCCTAGCTTCCCCAATGCTTCCTTGCTCATTAACAATCCAATTAGACCTGCAATAAGGGAAGTAGGGATAAAATACTTTTGGAAAAAAGGAATCGTCATCCGCAGGAGCATTCCGGCAGCCAGCAAGACTGCAATGAACACAAATGCCAGCAGAACACTGTTAAATTCCATCTTCTCCTCCTAGAATTTATCATTTCTCTTAATCCCATACCCTCTCATGGATGGTAAAAACACAGAATCTATTATGGCTTGATTTTCGCTTTGACAATCAGCCTGTGTGTTGCCGTATCAATAGGCGTACACGTAATGAGAGTAAGAACCTTTTCATCCTGGCTGCCATTGAGTACGGAGGTTTCATGTGGTTCCACCACAAGCGTTTCGTACACTTCATATTGGTAAGTATTGTTTTGATCTTTGACCGTCACGGTATCCCCTACGCCTATTTCATTGAGCCGGTTGAACATGCTTCCATAGGCTCTGTTTCGATGGGCAGCAATCGCACTGTTGCCAGGCATTCCGGGGGCTGCCGTTCCTTCCAGGAGACCAGCGCCTTTCTCCAAGTTTGCATCCGATGCACCATTCAAAATCGGAATCTTCACGCCAATCTTGTCAATTTCAATGACACCAACCATGCCAGCCCGAGATTTCTGTTTTATTTTTGCTGTGCCAGATGCCGTTCCTTCCTCAGACTCTTGATTTTCAACTTGTGTAATATCACTCACATCGCTCTCCGCCTGGGTTTCTATACTGAATACTTCCTCAAGTTCACTAAGACTCTCAGCAGCCACCGTATTTTCCTGATTGCCGCCTTCCCATTCTTCAATCATATTCTCCTGATTGTAGGAGGTGTAATAATCCTTTGCAGCTGGATACAAGAAGATCGAGAGACCAGCTATTATCAATAATATCGACATTACTTTTCTCATCAATTTCACCTCATAATCAAATAAAGAGGGGAATCATTTCCCCTCCAACTCGAGTTTAGTTCTTCAATGGATTCCTGAACCTTAGCATGACTCCTCCTGCCGCAATCAGGAAGCCCAGTACATAGAACATCGTCCTGCTGCTTTCACCAGTTTGAGGAAGGACCTCACCGTTCCATACTTGTTCATTTGTTGTGCCATCAGATGTATTTCCAGAACCTGAATTATTGCCAGGTGCTGTGGTCTCACTTTCCTCTTCTGTTTCTTCCTCGACTATTTCACCATCCATCTCCCAGTTCACTTGAAGTGTAAGGACACTTTCCACAATTTCCAGAGACTCGATTTCTGAAAGCAAAATCAGCTTTGTCTCACCGTTGCCAGTAATCTCTATGCCACGAATCAATTCCAGTTGGATTTCTTCCGTCAGAGTGAGACTGAAAAGTTCATTGATCCTTTCAAACTCAACTCTCTCCCCGCTCATCATTAGCAGTGTCACTTTTTCAATGTGACTTGTATTCTCATCAATCATAATTTTTATCATAGATAGTAGTGTCATCTTCTCATCCGGTTCAGATGGCTCTTCTGCAGGAATTCCACAGTCATCCAGCCAATAATTAACAGAGCCTTCCGCTTCGACTCCCACTCTTACATCACTGATCGGGACAACCAGCTCTTCACCTGTTGTAAAAATCAGCTTGAATGCCGTGACATCATCTTTAATGTACTCCCCTTCATCAAACGCTTTAAATAAAGGAGAAGAACCTGGATTCGTCATTTCCTCCCACACGCCGCTAACCTGGACATAGGCCGTTTCAACAGGATTGACACACTGATCGATGTGCAGGTGAATCTGGGTGCTTTTATTATCATCGCCTGGCACGGTTCCATCCTCAGCTGGTGTCGACTCATTTTCGCTATCTGCCGGCGTATTTTCTTCTTGGCCATTGTTTTCTTCTGGAGCATTATTTTCTTCTTGGCCATTGTTTTCTTCTGAAGCATTATTTTCTTCTTGGCCATTATTTCCTTCTGTATTTTTTTCCTGATTATCTTCCTGATTTGCACTGGTCTCAGATTCATCAGGATTGTTTGTTTCTTGTTCTGAGTTATTTTTAGTTTGTCCAATTGTCTCAGAGTCGGAACTCTTCTTATTTTCAAGGTCATTTTCCGTAGACGCTGCTTTTACATCACCACCGGACTTTCCCTTTTGGGACATTTCAGCTGATTCATTACTTTTTTGGATCTGTTCACCTTGTTTACTATTTTCTTTAAATTCTGCTTCTTGCTCATTATTTTCGGCAGCAAATGCACCTGTAACCGGGAAAGTGATCGTAAACAAAAACATGATTGCGATTAAAAAAGATAAACGTTTTTTCATTTTCATAATTTCTACTCCTTTTTATTTAGGCTCTTTTCGTAAATTTTGTTGCTTTCACAATGAAAGTAAAACCCGGCACCTGGGTTTTTACGAGTCCTAATGTAAATCTGGTCCAGAAGTTTTTCTGAAAAAAGCCCCGATACCTTTAAGGATGCGGTTGTAAGGACTACAACAACAGTCAATACGAAAACAGCCTTTATTTAAAATCAAGCATGATAAATAAATTGAATTTTCAGTTATTTACAAAAGGCATTTTCCCTCCTTTTACAAGTATTCATTCTCTTTTTCTCGACAAAACAACAGCCTGAATTCCTCTATCCATGGCAACTAGGACAATCTTAGCTGAATGTGGCAGCCTTAGACTCCTTGTTTTGCGTCCCTGTCTTTCAACAGGTTTGCCCTGAGCATGATGATGTTGATTGTGCTTATGTAAATTGTTCCTACTGCGCCATTGTCTTACATTTAGAGACTTACCACAGTTACCCAGTTACTTAAACATTTAGTCCCAGAAAAAATATTGGTAAATTTTTCTTCAGCTTCTTTTTTTACCCGTAAAAAAGGATGTTTTCAGTGTATCGATGGTTATTTTAAAAAATTCACATAAGTTTTTTTACCCATACAAAAGACAAAGGACCCAGGAAATACTCCCGGGTCCTTTAGATTTTTATAATGACATACGATAAATTTCTTGTACGTCGTCTTTATTCATTTTCGCAAAATTGCCAAATTCACCGTTCGCCATGGCTTTATCCGCCATCAATTCCAGCTTGCTGTCATCTATATCATAATCAGCAAGGCGTGACGGTGCACCGATGCTGTTCCAGAATTCACGCAGCTTTTCGATTCCTTCCAAGCCAGCTTCTTCGTCAGTCTTGCCTTCTGGGTTCACGCCGAAGACCCTGACAGCCATTTTCTTGAATCGTTCTGGTTTTACCTTAAGATTATGCTTCATCCAGTTCGGGAACAGGATGGCAAGCCCGCCTCCGTGAGGGATATCATATACTGCCGAGACGGCGTGTTCGATATTATGTGTCGCCCAATCGCCACGGTAACCCATGTTTAGGATCCCATTCAAAGCCATCGTTCCTGAATAAAGGATGGTTGCGCGGTATTCATAGTTCTCCAGGTCCTCAAGCAGCTTCGGAGCTGTTTCCATGACTGTCAAAAGCAAGGATTCGCACATGCGGTCCTGGAATTCGGTGTTTTCGGTCAGATGGAAATAATGCTCCAATACATGTGACATCATGTCAACAATTCCATAAATCGTCTGATCCTTCGGAACGGTAAAAGTGTTCACAGGATCAAGGATGGAGAATTTCGGGAATGTGACCGGGCTTCCCCAGCCATACTTTTCATTCGTTTCCCAGTTGGTGATGACAGAACCTGCATTCATTTCCGAGCCTGTGGCTGCCAAAGTGAGGACCGTACCAAATGGAAGAGCTTCTGCAGCAAAAGCTTTCTTGGTGACCAGGTCCCAGGCATCGCCTTCATATTTTGCCCCTGCAGCAATGGCCTTCGTGCAGTCAATAACGCTGCCGCCGCCTACTGCCAACAGGAATTCAATGCCTTCTTCTTTGCAGATTTTCACGCCTTTATGGACAGTCGAGAGACGGGGATTCGGTTCTACACCAGGAAGCTCGAATACTTCCGCGCCAATTTCAGTCAGAGTGTCCATGACAGAATCATAAAGACCATTGCGCTTGATGCTGCCGCCTCCATATACAAGAAGCACCTTCTTGCCATACTGAGGGACTTCATTTTTCAGTTGTTCAAGCTGGTCTTTGCCAAATATCAGTTTCGTTGGATTGTAAAAAGTAAAGTTATCCATTTAAATCACCTTCCTCTAGGGATTATTATGTTCTTTTTCAAAAAGCATTGCAAAAAATACACCTCTTAATGTGCTCCAATGTGCTGAAAAAAGTTACAACCTTTTTCAAAAGGGTAGCTATTAAATATAGGGCGGATGAATAATTCATTTCAAGCTGAAACAATCTATAAAAGAACAAATTTATTTTTAAGGAGGAAACATCCATGAGCGGTATTCAACGTGCAGCACTTGTACTTACCATTATTGGGGCCATTAACTGGGGCTTAGTAGGATTCTTCCAATTTGACCTTGTTGCAGCTATTTTCGGCGGACAGGATTCAGCATTGTCCCGCATCATCTATGGTCTGGTTGGTATTGCTGGTTTAATAAACATCGGTCTTCTTTTTGCACCAAGCGAAAGAGAAGAGCAAGCAGCAGAACCACGAGCTACTCGGTAACTAAAAATGCGCCTGAATTGGCCAAAAATGAAAAACCCGCCCTATTAAGGCGGGTTTTTTCATGTTTATGATAATACTTTTTTAATTCTTTCGATTGCCCAGTCCAGTTCTTCCTGGCTGATGACAAGCGGCGGAGCAAAACGGATGACCGTATCATGCGTTTCTTTGCAGAGCAAGCCTTCTTCTTTTAATTCTTCACAATACTTTCGTGCTGGTTCGGACAGCTCGACGCCAATGAACAGGCCGCGGCCGCGGATATCCTTGATGATGGAATTGTCGATTTCACGCAGTTTGCTGATGAAATATTCACCAAGTTCCAGAGAGCGGTCGGCAAGCTTCTCATCAATCAATACATCCAAAGACGCGATGGAAACTGCGCAGGCCATCGGATTGCCGCCAAAAGTAGACCCGTGGGAACCAGGGTTGAATACTCCCAGTACATCATTGTCTGCTACGACGCATGAAATTGGGAAAACCCCACCGCCAAGCGCTTTTCCAAGAATGTACATATCAGGCTCAATGTCCTCCCATTCACATGCGAACATTTTTCCTGACCTGGCAAGACCGGCTTGGATCTCATCAGCAATGAAAAGGACATTGTTTTCTTTACATACATCAAACGCAGCTTTCATGAAGCCTTCTGGCGGAATGACAATTCCCGCTTCCCCCTGAATCGGTTCAATCAGGAAGGCAGCTGTGTTAGGAGTAATTGCTTCTTTAAGTGCGTCAAGGTCTCCGTAAGGAATCAGTTTGATCCCCGGAAGCATCGGCCCGAAACCTCGTTTGTATTCTTCTTCAGATGATAATGAGACCGCCGTCATTGTGCGGCCATGGAAGTTGCCGATACAAGCGATCACTTCAGCCTGGTTATCCGCAACGCCTTTTACATCATAAGCCCAGCGGCGAGCTGCTTTAATAGCCGTTTCAACCGCTTCCGCACCAGTGTTCATCGGCAATGCCATTTCTTTGTTCGTTAACTTGCAAATCTTTTCATACCATGGTCCAAGCTGGTCATTGTGAAAAGCTCTTGAAGTAAGAGTCACGCGATCAGCCTGGTCTTTAAGCGCCTGGATGACCTTAGGATGGCGATGCCCCTGATTGACAGCCGAATACGCGCTCAGCATGTCCATGTATTTGTTGCCTTCAGGATCCTCTACCCAAACTCCCTCTGCCTTCGAAATCACGATTGGCAGCGGATGATAGTTATTCGCACCATACTTTTGAGTCTGCTCGATCAGCGAGCTAGTTTTTGTTGTCGTCATAAATCTTCCTCCGTTCCAATGAAAAATTGGTTAGACAATCATATTGTAACCTGTAAGCTCTTTCATTTTAACCCCCTAAAAGAGAAAGACAGACGAATTTTGATTTCTTTTATTGAGATGTGGCACTGAGTCTGGGAAAGCTTTTCGCGATTGTGCTTAATTCCTGTCCGAAGTCACACCAAGTTCGGACAGCTTTTTGTAATATCGAGTGGATCTTGTCCGAAGTCGACCAGGGTCAATCCGCCTGGCCTGCTAGAAAACTCCAATAATAGGAAGACGGCACGATTATTATCTATTTTGGATTAATTACAGGAACTTTTCGGGCAATTATAGCGATCATCCAGGAGATTAGGACTTCGGTTTGGGAGATTATCAGCAATCATTAAGAGAATAATTTTTCCAGCTGCCAACCGTGGCTTTTACCAACAGCAAAACGATTCATTTTACCAGTCACATAACGAAAAAATTACCCCTTGCAGCCCGAACAGGGAATTTCTCCGTAAAAAAAACCGGACAATTGTCCGGTTTTCCGCTGTTAAGCTTATTTCTTAGCCATATCTGACTGGTTGATCCACTCTTGAAGCTTATCCTTCAAAGTGTTGAAGCCTTGAGCTGAATCATCCTGGTGCTGGACTACTGCAGCTGGACGCTTGGCACCGCGCGGCTTCTTAGCGCGTTGTGGTTGTTCTGGTGCTTCTTCAGTAGCACGGATTGATAAGCCAATTTTTCCAGCAGCTTCATCAATTGACAAAACTTTCACTTTCACTTCATCGCCAACAGAAAGGTGCTCGTTAACATCCTTAACATAACCGTGTGTGATTTCTGAAATATGCACTAGACCTTGTGTATTTTCATCTAATGCTACGAAAGCGCCGTATGGCTGGATTCCTGTTACTTTACCTGTTAAAACGCTGCCTACTTGAATATTTTCTGACATGGAAACACTCCTAAATATTGTTTTATTTTATCCCATTAATACGCAATTAAAAATTATATCATATTCTGTAGCATTTATCAAAAGGAATAAGATAATTCTTTGGGAGTGCTTCCAACAGAACTTATTGGAATGGCAAATACTGTACTTTCCAAAAGCAGTCTTCCTGGACCATTTGGAAGATTGAAGCATCAGGGCGGTCATTGAAATGAAGCTGGATTCCAATCACTTTTTCCGGATCATCATCCGGATTGTAAAGGGAAGCAAACTCATAGCCCTTCAACACTTTGCTTGCCGCCATTGTCGCTTCCTTCATTTCTTGTATATATTGTTCTTCTGGAGGCTGGCCGCCATCCTTGCTGTATAGTGCGTACTTGGTTTCGAAATCACCTGCCTGATCGGCATGGAAATTTAGCTGCATGATTTCAAATGGGCCATATTGTTTGAGTATATTGAAGAAGCGGTAAACCCTGACGAACACTTCCTGGGTGATATCATCTATGTCGTCATATTTGTTCCCAAGCAGGAAGGCAAAGCGCTTGACGGTTGGAGTAGGGATATTGATCAACTCTGCGAAAGCCTGCATATTCCCATTCCGGGCCCGGAACACTAATTCATCATCGTTCATTTTGGATCCCCCAAACTGATTACCTATCTTTTTCGATTTTAACGGAGACAGCTGCGGCCGCTTGCGTTTCCGTTGCCTAAAAGCGAAAATCACTTTATCTATAAAACGGCGGATTTTGCCTTTTGTTTCAAAAAAATAACAAATTGCTTAATAATTGTTTAAAGCCCAAAAATGCTATGCTTTTTCCTGAAAAAATAGTAACATGAAAAGGTATTTTTTCATTTTGTCAGAAAATATAAATATTCAGACTTTTTAAAAAAGGAGTTTTCGTATGAACAAACACGAACAATGGACTTCAAAGCTTGGGTTCATCCTGGCTGCAGCGGGATCGGCCATTGGACTCGGGGCGATTTGGAAATTCCCCTATATGGCAGGAACAAATGGAGGAGGCATCTTTCTGGTCTTCTTCTTGCTGATGACTATTTTTATAGGCGCACCTATCTTGCTGGCTGAATTCATCATTGGCCGGAGTACCCAAAAGGACGCCGTTATGTCTTATAAACACCTGGCGCCGAAAAGCGCATGGCCTTTGCTTGGGTATGGCGGTGTCATTGCGTCCTTCCTGATCCTGTCTTTCTACAGTGTAGTTGGCGGGTGGATCCTTTCCTATTTGGCGCGGAGCCTAACCGGATCACTTTCAGGGTTGACCCAGGCGGAATACGGCACAGCATTCGAAAGCATCATATCCAATCCTGTTGAAGCTGTTGCTGTTCAGCTTTTATTCCTTGTCCTGACCATCTGGGTCGTGCAGGGCGGCGTCCAGCAGGGCATTGAAAAAGCGAGCAAATACATGATGCCCGCTCTGTTCATCCTTTTTATCATCCTGGTAATCAGGTCTTTAACACTGGATGGAGCCATGGCTGGGGTAGAGTTTTTCCTGAAGCCTGATTGGTCCGCAGTAACTGGGCAAACCATTTTGATGGCACTGGGGCAGTCCTTTTTTGCTTTAAGTGTCGGACTTTCCGTAATGGTGACTTATGCTTCTTATTTGCCCAAGGGGGAAAGCCTGGCAAAATCCGCGTTTTCAGTAGTCGGGTTGAATATTCTCATATCGCTGCTCGCCGGCCTTGTCATTTTCCCGGCTGTATTCGCGTTTGGATTAGAACCTGAAGCAGGACCCGGACTCGTTTTTGTCGTACTGCCAGCCGTATTTAATGAACTTGCATTTGGCGGGTTATTCATGACGATTTTCTTGATTCTGCTGCTTTTCGCGACATTGACATCTGCATTTTCAATTCTTGAGATCATCGTCGCGGTATTATCCAAAGGAGACAAAAATAAGCGGAAAAAGTTTTCCTGGATTGCTGGCCTCCTTGTTTTCGCTGCGGGAATTCCGAATGCTCTTTCCTTCGGTGTTTTATCAGAGGTGAAATTTTTCGGAAAAACCTTCTTCGACCTTGCTGACTTCCTGACGAGCAATATCGCCCTGCCGCTGGGGGCTTTCTTCATTGCCATATTCGTCGGATATGTCCTGCCCCGAAAAGTGGTCAAACGTGAATTGGAAGATGGCCCTGAAAGCAATCGCTTATTATTCAACATTTGGTATTTCTCCATCCGCTACATCGTACCAATAGGTATTGGCATTGTTTTTTTACAATCGATTGGTATAATCTAAAGTTAAGAAAACGTTCACATTATTGTCGATATTTTCAAAAATTTAATGATAAACTTATAGTAAGAGATATTTTATTTTTGGAGGTGATGAGCGATGACTGCAATTGGACAGAATATCAAGATGTGCCGTGAACGAGTCGGAATCTCCCAGGAGGAGCTCGCTTTAAAAATCAGGGTAGGTCCGCGGACGATCCAAAGATACGAAAGCGGCGAGCAGACACCTAAATTGCAGACGATTCTAAAGATCTCAACAGCCCTCGATGTCCCTGCGTCAGAGTTAATGGGAGAGGTTTATTACGCTGCACCGCCAGAACTCGACCAAAGACCAAGCAGCTTGTAACCTGCAATGATCATAAAACTACTTAGCAGGCAGGTTATTCTGCCTGCTCTATTTTTTGGCTGCCGTAAAAGTCTCCCGCAGAGAATGAGGCCCAGCCATAAAATTTTTTTAAAAATAAATGTATACTACTCTGCCAATCTGGCTATCCTAGTCCCATAAGGCTTTCTAGTATTCCCCCCTTTTTTAATGGGCACCAGCATTGGTGTCCATATTTTTTTTGTTTTTATTGTGTGAAGTAACATTTTGTGGGGAAAATAAATGGCATACCTTGCCTAATTCGCTAATCATGTCAGGAGTGAAAGCCGTTGGAATTCGCCAGGAATAAAACCGTTAGAGGAATCGACCTTTCCTATGAGCACTATCAGAATCCTGACGCAGAGGAAACTTTGGTACTGCTCCATGGTTTTCTTTCCTCTACTTTCAGCTTCAGGCACTTGGTCCCCCTGCTAAAAGAGGATTATAACGTCATTTCAGTGGACCTTCCCCCATTTGGAAAGAGCGGCAAGATATCCAGCTTCAAATATTCCTATGAGAACCTGGCCGCGACAGTCGTTGAGCTGATGAAATCCCTTGGCGTCCGCGAATTTAATGTCGCAGGGCATTCAATGGGCGGCCAGATCGCCATGAATATCCTTTTGCATCATCCGGAATATGCGAAAAAAGGAATCTTGCTTTGCAGTTCGGGATATTTGAAAAAGGCAAAGCTGCCGCTTGTCCTTTCAAGCTACATCCCGTATTTCCATCTTTACGTAAAGTTTCACCTGGCACGGTCTGGTGTAAAACAAAACCTGCAGAACGTTGTATATGACCATTCGATGATCAATGATGAAATGCTGTATGGCTATCTCTCTCCATTCCTGGAGGATGATATTTTCAAAGCGTTGACGATGATGATCCGCCACCGGGAAGGTGACCTTTCAACCGAAGAGCTAAGGAGAATCGAAGCTCCATGCCTGCTGATCTGGGGAGAACACGATAAAGTCGTTCCCGTCCGGATCGGGAGAAAGTTGAATAAGGATTTGAAGAATTCAGAGCTCATCATTTTAAAAGAAACCGGACACCTCGTCCCCGAGGAACGCCCGGAAGATGTCCATCAACTGATCAACAGGTTCATAGCAGCAGAGGAAACAGCTGAAGCAACAGCAAACGGCAGCCGCTGATGGCTGCCGTTTCTATTCGTATTGAGGAAGCTTTATAAAGAGCAAACATCTTCATTCTTGATCGCAAGCATTGTGTTTGCGACTGACAGGCATTGATCATACGGCAGGACCTGTTCGAATGAAAACTCGAAAACGGACTGGATCCTTCGGGCGATTTTATCGACTTCGTCATAATCATGGACAGCCTGGAGAATATCGGCGATTTCCGGGTCGAACTGGCCTTCGCCTACCTTGAAAGGATCCCATTTATTCAAAACATCAATTAATTTATAGCTAAGTTCTTTCGATTCCAATTCAATCACCTGATTATTTTTTAAAAATATTTTATCATAAAGTAAGAGCAGGATAAATTTTTCAAGGAGAAGGCGGTGCGTACATAGTGGAAAGAATAAATTTTGACAAGGTAGTGGACAGGAACAATTCGCATTCAGTAAAGTGGGATGCAATTGATAAGGTTTTTGGCAAAGATGATGTCCTGCCAATGTGGGTCGCGGATATGGATTTCCATCCTCCCGAGGCGGTCACCGATGCACTGAAGGATCGGATCGAACACGGGGTATTCGGCTATACCTTTGTTCCGATGTCAGTGACAGAAGCCATCCAGGATTGGATGAAAAATCGACATGATTGCGAATTCAAGAAATCATCCATTGTTTTCAGCGAAGGTGTCGTCCCTTCAATCAGCACGGCTATCCGCGCTTTTACTGAAAAAGGTGATAAGGTACTTGTTCACTCCCCAGTGTATACGCCATTTTTTAACATGGTCAAAAATAATGACCGCACCCTGGTTACATCTAATCTATTGATAGAGAATGGCCGTTTCGAAATGGATTTTGCCGACTTTGAAGCCAAGCTGCAGGATGGAGCGAAAATGTTCATTCTCTGTAACCCGCATAATCCCGGGGGCAGAGTCTGGACGAGGGACGAACTCGAAAAGATCGGCGACCTTTGCGTAAAGCATGACGTTCTGATTGTTTCCGATGAAATCCATTCAGATCTTGTGTTCAAGCCTAATGTCCATATTCCAATCGCATCGATCAAGGAAGAATTCAGGGAGATTACGACCACCTTCGTCGCACCAAGCAAAACCTTCAACCTTGCCGGCCTTCAGGCTTCCGCCGCTTTGATCCCGAACAAGGAGCTGAAGGCAAAATTCAAAAAAGTTCAGGAGCAGCAAGGCTTCTTTACATTGAATGCCTTTGCGATTGCAGGAATGGAAGCTGCCTACCGTGATGGTGAAGAATGGCTCGAGCAGCTGCTTGAGTATTTAAGTGAGAATATGAAGATAGCAACGGAGTTTATTGCCGAACACCTGCCAGCACTAAAACCGATGAAAGCAGATGCTACCTACCTCCTCTGGATCGATTGCCGCGGACTTGGTTTGAGCGACGAGGAGATCAAGGATCAGCTGCTGGAAAAAGGCAAACTCGGACTGGAACCAGGAACGAAGTACGGCGAAGGCGGCGAAGGCTTCGTCCGGATGAACCTCGCCTGCCCGCGCGAAACCTTGAATGAGGGACTGGAGAGGTTGAAGAAGGCATTCAGTTAGACTGCTAGAAAGCAAAAATGGAGCCATCCCATTCGGGATAGCTCCATTTTTTTATGCGCTCACTTCCAGCGATTCGTAATATGGCTCTAATGAATATCCAATGATCGTGTCCATGAATGGATGCAGCCTTTGCGGAATCATCATGCGTGCGTAATCCCAGGCATTCATCTCAATCTGGAGGGCAATCCTCTTTTTCAACACATCATTGCCGGTTTCCTCCATCCGCTGAATCAGCTCCGCAAGTTCGCGGTCCTCGGCATGCCCAATCTCATGAGCAAAAACAACGGCAAGATAATCTTCAAAATGTTCCATTGAAGAAAAGACCTGCAGGCATTGCGCCTTGATCTCTTCGATATATAAAGTAATCGTATGAGTTCCAAAATTATATTTCCCGCCCGCGAACCGGTCGCCCGGAAAAAAACCTTCAAGTTTTACTTTCACACTGCTGCCAGATTGGACAAGAATTTCTTCGACAATCTTCTCTATCTGTAAGTTCTTCAATTTATACCCCTAACTTCATTTTAGAATATAAATTGTATTATAACGTTTTAGTAAAATAATGAAAACATGACTTTTACCCTGGTTTTTTGTTGTTAAACCTGTTTTGTAAAAATTTTGTTATATTATGGCTCTGTCAAAATGAGACTTAAGATTTTCGTTCCAGGCACTTCGCTTTCCGCTGGGAAGAATTATGAAAAAGCCCAACTGCCTGCTTTTTCAAAAATCAAATTCTTCCTTGGGGCTGGCGCTGAGCCTCCTCGTCGCAAACTCCTGCGGGGTCTCATGGCCAGCTGATCCCGCCGGACATTGATTAGCTTCCGCGAATCAGCCCATGCACGAAGGAAATGGGTTAGCATTTTCGGATGAGTCTACGTGCCTTCCAATACAATCAACAGGATGTAAAAATCAGCACTTTTCAAAACTTCAACATTTCTCCAATTATTCACCCACAAAAAAAGAACAGCCAATGAATCAGCTGTTCTCTTTTGTATCATTCATTTGTTTCATGATTGACTGCTCGTGTTCCTTTGCTTTCTTGGCTTCCTTTTTGGAAACTTTGATGATGTATCTCATCGTCAGGATCGCTCCGATCAGGAAAACGAGTGAAGTGATCGCGGCCGGGATATATTCTGTCTTGTCTTCCGGGAAATATAAAAATAATGAGATGACAAACCACTTACTCATTCTCATCTTCCTTTCATCAGCTCTCCAAACATTATATCAAGGTTTGGATTTTCGTCCAACCGCGAATAACTTCCTATTTCAGTACATTGATTTTTTCGATGACGACATCTTCCTCCGGCTTGTCCTGAGCTCCTGTTGGCGCAGCGGCAATCTTATCAACAACATCCATTCCCTCAACTACCTGGCCGAATACAGTGTGCCTGCCATCAAGGTGTGGCGTGCCGCCATCTTCATACATCTTCAGGACTTCTTCAGGGTAACCTGCCTGCTTCATCTTCTCTTGCAAACTGGCATCCAGCTCCTTGTTTTGGACGATGAAGAACTGGCTTCCATTCGTGTTCGGGCCGGAATTGGCCATTGATAATGCACCGCGGATGTTAAAGAGCTGTTTTGAGAATTCATCTTCAAATGGACCTCCGTAGATGCTCTCGCCGCCCATTCCAGTTCCATCAGGATCACCGCCCTGAATCATGAACCCGTCTATGACGCGGTGGAAAGTGACTCCTTCATAGTAGCCCTCTTCGCTATGCTTAATAAAATTCTCTACCGCTTTTGGAGCCTGCTCAGGGAAAAGCTTGATCTTAACAGTTCCCATGGAGGTGACCATTTCCACAAGCCTTTCATTTTCCTGGACTTCCGCTGTCGCTTGAGGGTAATCGAGATCTTCCTCAACTGCTTGTCCAGCATTCGTCGTGTCTTCCTTCTGCTTGTCTGCTTGTCCAGCATTTGTCGCGTCCTCATTCTGCTTGTCTGCTTCCTGCTTTTCATCTGTTGTGCCGCATCCAGCGAGAATAAGCATCATTGCAAATAGTACTGCCAATATTTTTTTAGTCATTGTATGTATCCCTCCTATAGACACTTTAAACGATTACAAAATGTTTTGCACCTTTGTTTTTGCTATAATAAAAGAAATAATTTGTATTCCGAAAGGGGCTTTCACATGGCTGAATTGAACATTGGCGATCGAGTAACCGCCATTTATAAAACCGGCAAATATATAGGCGAAATCACGGAACGCCGGCCACAGCACTATCTTGTCCGAGTATTGGCAGTCGCAAAGCATCCAATGCAGGGTGATCTCCATAACCCGAAGGATGCAGCGGTTGGCTTTTTTCATGAAAGAAAAGCACTGTCTTACCGCGAACAGGCAAACATCCCAGAAAAAATGGTCAAGCCGTACGATGGCGAAATGCCTGATTACCTTGAATCGTTAAAAGAAGCGGCAGCCAAGCTTCGCGGTGAACTCGAAGGCGACGATTCACCATGGGCACAGCAGAGCCTGAGAAACCTCGAGTCTCTGGAAAAAGATTATTTTAAATAAGGCTCTTTTCGAACATTTTGTTGTTTTCAACTGCATTTATACAGGTATAAATGCAATCATTATTCAGAAGTCTCCATGATATTGCGGTTACTAGTACATGCACGAAAAGCAACAATGAATGTGAGAACGGCTTTAAAAGACGCAAAAAGCCAGATTGTTTTTTCCAATCTGGCTTTTCTATGCGAATTTATTGAGCAGTTTGGAAAAGTCAACCATATCCCCGATTGTGGCTGGTTCTGGTCTTTGCAAGTATTGTTTGTCTTTTTCCACAAGCTTGTAAATATGGTAGGTCGTCAAAGCATCATCAAGGGCACGGTGATGTTTTCCTGTACCTTCCCTGCCATACTCCTGCACTGCCTTCCATAGCCCTGTTTGGTTCTGGTCGCCGAAGAAACGCTTATATTCCATCGAAAGATCGATCTGCTTACCTGGCAGCGGAAAAGCAACAGACGCCTGCTGGCAATTTTGCAGCAATACCTTCATATCCATATTGCCCCAGGTGACAATCTGGCAATTCTTGCTTCCCCCCATTGACCTAAGCTTATCTACCAAAGCCTTGAAGGTAATACCTGAATTCACCTGCTCCTGGGTGATGTTCAGAAATGAACGGCAGCGATCTGTCAAAATCGGAAAACGCAGTGGCCGGACATAAGAAGAAAATTGTTCAACCACCTTGCTGTTTTCGACGAGGACAGCGCCAGCTTCAATGATTTCCGGGTAAAAGCCCCTTCTCCTGCTGTTCCGGTCAGGCATGGTAAACTCAAAATCAATAAATAATGTGATCCTTTCTTTTTCGCTCATGCTTCCCCAACTTTCTGAAAAGCCAGTAGTTGTATGTAACCAGTATATGCTTTTCGGTCGATTATTTTATCTATTATATCACGTTTTTTAATAAATTTTTAAATTTTCTGCAATTTAACTTTAGCATTTTTTTTGACTAAAAAAGAAAGTAAATTTCAGCTCGTCTGTTCCGATATTATGAAGAGTGACATGAAAATGAATGCAGAAAGGATTTACCGTGAGGATTATAACAGGCTACCTTTTGATACTACTATTAATACCAGCTTTTGTTACCGTTGTGACCTTAACCTATACAGAAGCAGGCAATGCTGTAAGCATCAATGATACCCTTGATGAAAAAATCGATTTGAACAAGACGAAGCTCTCCCAAACGAGTATGATCCTTGCAAATAATGGTGAAGTCATTACCGAGATCTACCGGCCGATGAACAGGCACTATGCTGCAGGGCATGAAATCCCTGATTTTCTTAAAGAGATATTTATTGTTTCGGAAGACCGTAATTTTGAAATACATCCCGGTTTTGATTTGCCGGCAATTGGCCGCGCGCTGGCCATCAATATTCATTCAGACGACATAGAACAGGGCGCAAGCACCATTACCCAGCAGCTGGCCCGAAACCAATATCTGAACCACCAGAAATCATATAATCGCAAGCTGAGTGAAGTATTATATGCATACCAGCTGGAGAAGACTTTTTCAAAGTCAGAGATTCTTGAACAGTATTTGAATGCGATTTATTTTCACAACAATGCATATGGAGTCAAGGCCGCAGCGGACTTTTATTTTAAAAAAGCCCCCATGGACCTTTCCGAGGCGGAACAAGCTTTCCTTGCTGCGATTCCAAATAATCCTTCCTATTATGACCCGATTGAGCACTTCGAGCGGACGAAAAAACGTCAGGAACGGCTTCTGAATCTACTTGTACAACATGGAAAAATCAAACCTGAATCAGCACAAAAGCTAAAGCAGGAACCAATAATTCTTAAAGTCGATTCTCGGAAAAATTCATATCCTGACTATACTTCCTATGCTTTACACGAGCTGAGGGAATTGATTGCTGAACAGGAAAATCTCGATAACAGCGACGAACTGACCGCAAGGATGGAGGAATTGCTTCGTTCAGGGGTGGTCATCCATACAAATCTGGATATTGGTCTGCAACAACAGGCAGTCCGGGCTGTTAAAACTCATCTCCAAGAACCAGCTGTTCAAGGTGCCGCCACAGTGATCAACCATGAAACCGGGCAGATTGTGGCGGTCGCCGGAGGAAAGAATTATCGGGGCGGCGACTTCAATCGCGCATACCAGGCTTTTCGCCAGCCAGGCTCTTCGATCAAGCCATTGCTTGTTTATGCGCCCTACTTTGAAAGGTTCGATGCAAATAAAGATTCTCAAGTCAACGCCGGCCCACTTTGCATCAAGGGTTATTGCCCAAAGAACTATGGGGGATCAAACTATGGGATGGTGACATTTGAGAAAGCATTCATACAATCCTACAATACACCAGCAGTAAGGATTTTACAGCAGGTTGGAGCAGATGAAGCCTTCAGTGACCTGGCAACCTTTAAATTTGAAAGAGTAACAGCACAGGATCATGTGCTTGCCGCGGCAGTTGGCGGATTCACAAGTGGAGTCAGCCCGCTTGAAATGACATCAGCTTATACCGTTTTCAGCAATAAAGGCCTTTTCCTAAAGCCAAGGGCAATCTCGAAGGTAACAAGTTCGGATGGGGAAGTGCTTTATAAATGGAACGACGAGCCTGCCCAGGTGTGGAATCCGAGCACCGCCGAAAAAGTTCGGAGCCTGATGCAAAAGACTGTTGCCTCAGGGACAGCAAGAAAAGCAGCTGGTGCCGGACCTGGTGCCGGCGGCAAGACCGGAACGACAAATGACTTCAAGGATTTCTGGTTCATCGGCTTCAACGGGCCGTACACAGCAGGAGTCTGGGTCGGAAAAGACAAGCCGCAGAGCATGGAAAATATCAATCATCAGTCGCCTCATCTATTGATCTGGCGTGATATCATGAAAAAATAAACCGGGCAGATTTCTGCCCGGTTCTCCAATCCCGTTCGTATGCCCTTATAACTCCTTGACCACTCGTTCAGGTATTGAAACGAGTATCCGTTTCCTTTCAGGTTTTCCCAATGCCTGTTTGGGCACTGAAATGAGATTTCCGTTCCCTTTTAAGCTTTCCCGTTACCTGTTTGGGCACTAAAATGAGATTTCGGTTACGGTTTAAGCTTCCCCGATACCCTGTTTGAGAAGATTCTCCCCCCATTTGTAATTAAACCCCAATCGGCTATTAGATCGGCAAGCTTGCGATCAGGCTGTTATACACTTTTACCGCAAGATAAATAATACCCAGCACGAGCGTACTCCAGAGGATGACCTGGAAGAACACTGTTCCAATCAGTCCTGCTGCTGTGAGCTTGGGGCTGATTTTATAAACAAAGTAAATGAAATAGACCATAGTTGCCAATAAAAATATAGACCCTATCCCAGTGAAGCTGAAGAAGCTGGCCAGTGCTGCGATTCCGCCAGCAAAGTAAACAATGGCTCCTTTTCGGATCAGTTTCAGGCTCTCTCCTTCATGGTCCCTGGAAAATAATAAAAGGCTGACCTCATTGATGGTATCGGCAATCAGCTTCAAAGCCGCGAATACCATGAAATAGACCACCATCAGCAAAGCCAGCAAGGATAGCTTAATCCCGGTATCTGAAAAGAATTCCAGCATCCCATCGTAAATCCCGGCATTTTTCAGGATGGAGATTAACTCGATTTCCGTTCGCAAAGACAGGGCCAGGCTGAACATAATAATCGACA
The DNA here is from genome assembly GCF_018613295.1 of Bacillus sp. ISL-39. Classification (NCBI taxonomy): domain Bacteria; kingdom Bacillati; phylum Bacillota; class Bacilli; order Caryophanales; family Bacillaceae; genus Bacillus; species Bacillus sp. ISL-39. The sequence continues at coordinate 32,595 of NZ_JAGGQM010000009.1, read as the reverse complement.
GCAGCGGAAAGTAGCCTGTTAAGTACGGGTTTCTCATAGAACAATTCACTCAATTCTTTCATTTCCTGCTTCTCATTATGAAAGAAATTATAGTGACCGGCAACAAGAATATGAACCGTAATCCTCCGAGAGCTAGCCAGCAGAAAAAATCCCACAAGAAAAAAGCCCCTTTTCAGGAACTTTAATTTTTTTTGAAACCTTTTTGTATCTTGTCCGTATAAAAAGGTTGGTGTTACTGCGGAACAATCCGGACGTATTCTCTTGAACCAAATGGTACATAAGTGGCTGTTTCAACCTCGTCCATATCTGATTGCTGGATTTCCAGCACTCCAGATCCTTTATTTGACAACTCTTTTTCATCGTTTTGATCGAGAATCATGAACCCCGTGAACAAACTCAGGAATATCCCAACGCATACAATCAGCTTTCGGGCCATGGCTTATCCCCCCTATTCACTGTTAGTATGCAAAAAGAATCATGATTTTATTCAGCAAAGGATAAAACCTTGATTTTTCAAGGTCGATGACATGCATCGCCAACTTTTTTACGATATAATTTTCACATCAGTGAGTTGGAGGCATGAACTTGGTTAAATTGGCAAAAAATATAATGTTAAGCCATGAATATGGAATTAAATAAGGAGGTATTATCTTTTGTCTTTACTTCACCTTGCAGTTTTATCACCGCTTTTACTCGCGATCTTAATTCCATTTTTACATAAGTTTTTCAAGAGTATCCATACGGGCTGGTTCCTGCTGCCGCTTCCGGCCGTGCTGTTTGCCTATTTCCTGCAGTTCATCAGCACAACAGGACATGGCGGGACGGTTATGGAGACCGTACCCTGGATTTCTTCGCTTGGAATTGATTTCACGTTAAAAGTTGACGGCCTTGGGCTATTGTTCGCCCTGCTGATCACTGGAATCGGCGCATTGGTTGTCCTGTATTCGATTTATTATCTAAATCCGGACAAAGAGAAGCTGAATACTTTCTATGTCTACCTGCTTTTGTTCATGGGCGCGATGCTCGGAGTCGTTTTGTCGGACAACCTGATTGTGCTCTATACTTTCTGGGAATTGACCAGTTTTTCGTCTTTCTTGCTGATTGGCTACTGGAACCATCGTGAACGATCTCGCTACGGTGCGCAAAAATCGATGCTAATCACCGTTTTCGGAGGATTATGGATGCTCGGGGGCATCCTGATGCTGTATATCATCACAGGGACCTTCAGCATTACAGAAACAATCGAAATGTCCAATGAAGTCGTGAACCACCCTTTATTTACCGCGACACTGGTTCTGTTCTTGCTGGGGGCTTTTACAAAATCAGCTCAGTTCCCATTCCACATCTGGCTTCCTGATGCAATGGAAGCACCAACGCCGGTCAGTGCGTACCTGCACTCTGCGACGATGGTAAAAGCGGGAATCTATCTTGTTGCCCGTATGACTCCTGTGTTCGCACATTCAGGCACCTGGGTCTGGCTCGTTGCCGGAGTTGGAGTGATTACATTATTCTGGGGTTCGTTCTCAGCGGTAAAACAAACGGATTTAAAAGCGATTCTTGCTTTTTCGACTGTCAGCCAGCTCGGCATGATCATGTCGCTTCTTGGCGCGGGTGCCGCTGCGCTGCATTATGGCACAATTGAAAATGGCTATTATATCGTTGCCGTCACTGCCGCAGTGTTTCACCTGATCAACCACGCAACTTTTAAAGGAAGCCTGTTCATGGTAACAGGGATCATTGATCATGAAACGGGTACAAGGGATATACGCAAGCTTGGCGGATTGATGAATTTCATGCCGATCACCTTCACGCTTGCGATCATCGGCACTTTTTCCATGGCCGGGATTCCGCCGTTCAACGGGTTCCTGAGCAAGGAAATGTTTTTCACTGGCATGCTGCGCGTAGCAGAAATGGATATTTTCAATATGGACACATGGGGCATCCTGTTCCCAATCATTGCCTGGACAGCGAGTGTTTTCACATTCCTGTACAGCATGATGTACGTCTTCAAGACCTTCATGGGCAAATATCAGCCTGAGAAATTGGAAAAGAAACCGCATGAGGCACCAATCGGCATGCTGATTTCACCGGTTATCCTGGCTTCACTTGTGATCATTTTCGGTATTTTCCCGAACGTCCTGTCACATAACATCATTTCGCCGGCAATGGGATCGATCCTGCCATCACTGCTCGAAAGCGGGGAAGGATTCGATGTCCATATCTCTCACTGGCACGGGCCGACTGCTGAATTGTTCATGACAATTGGTGTTATCACATTCGGGTTATTGCTCTATAAGTTCATGCCTAAATGGGCAGGAATTTATAGCAAACTTCCTTCACGCATGTCATTCAATCGTTTCTATGACCGAGGCCTTGAACTCATGGAGCTGACATCAAGAAACATCACAAAGTCGTACATGACCGGATTTATACGGTCATATCTCGTTTATATTTTTTCATTCTTTATTTTGGCTCTGGCTTCGACACTGATCTTCAAAAACGCATTCAAACTGGATTTGAGCAGTGTCGCACCAATTCACTTTTTTGAAGTTGTGCTTGTTCTGATCATGGCCGTATCCGCAATTACCATCTTGTTTGCCAAATCAAGGCTGACTTCCATCATCCTGCTTGGTGCGGTTGGCTATACGGTAGCACTCTTCTTCGTCCTGTTCAGGGCGCCTGATCTTGCACTTACACAGCTGGTCATTGAGACTGTATCTGTTTCACTGTTCCTTCTGGCGTTTTATCACCTGCCGCAAATCAGGAGAGATGAAGAGAGAATCCGGTTCAGGGCTGCTAATGCACTGATCTCGATTGGAGTAGGGGCGATTGTGACGATGATTGCCTTATCTGCCCACAGCAATAAGATCTTCGGCTCCATTTCAGAGTATTATGTTGAAAATACTTATAAAAAAGCCGGCGGTGAAAATATGGTCAACGTCATCCTCGTTGATTTCCGCGGCTTCGATACAATGTTTGAAATTGCCGTTCTTGGCATTGCTGCACTTGGTATTTTTGCGATGATCAAGCTTCGGCTGACAAGGGGGAGAGAACTTGATGAAAACAAATGATATCATCCTCCAGACTGTTACAAAGTTCGTCCTGTTCGTCATCATCCTGTTCTCAATCCACCTGTTTTTCGCAGGCCATTATTATCCGGGCGGTGGGTTCATCGGCGGATTGATGACGTCTGGAGCAATTGTATTGCTTTTACTGGCATTCGATATCAAGACTGTCAAAATGATTTTGCCGTTTGATTATATTAAAGTTGTCGCTGTCGGTCTGCTCATTGCGATTGGAACAGGTGCTGGTGCGTTATTTTTCAATATGCCGTTCCTGACACATGCATTTACTTACGCTTATTTGCCGCTCCTCGGCAAGACATCTTTACATACAGCGGTATTGTTTGATACAGGGGTCTTCCTTGTCGTCATTGGTGTGACAATGACCATTATTCAAACGATTGGAGAGAGCGAATAATGGAAATCTTAATGGCTTTTCTAATTGGAATTTTATTTATGACAGCCACTTACCTCATGCTTTCAAAAAGCTTGCTCAGGATCATTATTGGGACAGGGCTGTTAAGTCACGGTGCCCACCTTCTCCTGCTGACAATGGGAGGCTTAAAAAGAGGTGCGGCCCCGCTCCTGGGAGAGCATGCCCCATCCTATGCCGATCCGCTGCCACAGGCACTGATCCTGACAGCGATCGTCATCAGCTTTGGTGTTACAGCATTCTTCCTGGTTGTGGCCTACCGTGCCTACCAGGAGCTTGGAACTGATAATATGGATCGCTTGAGAGGAAAGGAAGGACATGAATAATCTAATCATATTACCCATCTTGATTCCTCTGATTACAGGGGTTGTACTTATTTTTTTCACTAAAAACATCATGGCCCAGCGATGGATTTCAGCGATAAGCGCACTGATCACGATAGTGGTTTCCTTCATGCTGGCTAACCATGTTTATCGGAATGGCATCCAGACGATGAATCTCAGTAACTGGGAAGCACCATACGGCATCACGCTTGTATCGGATATGCTTTCCGCCCTGCTTGTATTAACGACAAGTATCATCGCATTTGCAGCGTTGTTTTACTCCTTCAAATCCATAGGAGAAGATCGTGAAAGATTTTTCTATTATCCAGTCGTCAACTTTTTGATTGTCGGGGTTAATGGAGCCTTTACTACAGGTGATATTTTCAACTTGTTTGTATTTTTCGAAGTGATGCTGATGTCATCATATGTATTGATTGTGTTGGGCGGAACCAAAATCCAGCTCCGAGAATCGATTAAATACATACTCGTGAACGTTATTTCATCTGCCTTGTTCGTCATCGCTGTCGCCTATTTGTATTCAGTGGTAGGGACGCTGAATATGGCGCATATTTCCGTAAGGCTCAGCGAGATCGGAAGCGCAGGGATCATAACAGTTATTGCCGTCCTGTTCCTTATTGTCTTCGGACTGAAAGGCGCGATCTTCCCGCTTTATTTCTGGCTGCCAGGATCGTATTACGCGCCGCCAGCACCTGTCATGGCGCTGTTCGGGGCATTACTGACCAAGGTTGGCGTATACTCGATCACCAGAACCTATACATTATTCTTTTACCATGATGTCGGCTATACACATCAATTGCTGCAAATCCTCGCTATCATGACGATCATTGCCGGGGTAATTGGGGCACTGGCTTATACTGATATCAAAAAAATCATTATCTATAACATCATCGTTGCCGTTGGTGTCATCTTATTCGGGGTATCCGTCCTGACACCTGAATCTCTCACTGGATCGATTTTTTACCTGATCCACGACATGAACATTAAGGCGACACTGTTCCTGTTGATTGGGATTATCATCGTGATAACCGGGACGAGCGACCTTGAGAAAATCAGCGGACTGATCAACAGATACCCTGCACTTGGGTGGACATTCTTCATTGCTACAGCCGCACTTGCCGGCATTCCGCCGCTTAGCGGTTTCGCAGGCAAATTGATGGTTGTACGCTCTGGATTTGAAGCTGAAAGCTATATTGGTGCCTTCGTTGTACTGATGTCGAGCTTGCTTGTCCTGTTTTCAGTCATGAGGATTTTTATAAGAGGCTTCTGGGGAACACCAAGAGCCTATAAGAATGAGGAAAAAGCACCTGTAAAATGGCTGCTCGTTGCCCCTGCAATTTTAACTGTGTTCGCTGTGTTATACGGCTTCGGAACTGAGACTATTTATCCGGTTATTTCAACAGCCGCCGAAACGCTTGCCAATCCGGAAATCTACATCAATGCTGTTTTAAAGGAGTGATGAGCTATGGCTTTTCAAATCTTGCTGAATTTCATTCTGGCCTTTGTCTGGATGTTCCTTAAGACATCCTACTCCCCGGCCTCCTTTTTTGTCGGGTATTTCTTTGGCCTGCTCATCATTTATATTTTCCGGCGCTTCTTCACTTCCCGCTTCTATTTATTGAGGGTAGTGGCCGTATTGAACTTGATTTATATTTTCACTTTGGAACTGATCCTTTCAAATGTTGCCGTTTTAAAGGCAGTACTTAGGCCAAAGCTTAATATCAAGCCTGGCATCTTCGCCTTCCCGACAGAATTGAAGGAAGACTGGGAAATTACGATGCTCGCAAACCTGATCACTTTGACTCCTGGAACGCTTGTCGTCGATGTTTCACCTGACAATAGGATATTGTATGTTCATGCGATGGATATCAGTGATGCGGATGAAGCAATCCAGAGTATCAAAAATACGTTTGAAAAAGCGATTATGGAGGTGAGCCGATAATGTTTGAAGCGGTTTTATGGGTTTCAGTTACCTTCATATCACTTTCGATGATCGGTCTTATTTATCGAGTGATCAAGGGCCCAACCGTAGCAGACCGGGTAGTGGCCCTCGACGCAATCGGCATAAGCCTAGTTTCTGTGATTGCTTTAGTATCAGTTGTTCTTGAAACCAGTGCTTTCCTTGATATCATCCTGCTGATTGGGATCCTGGCATTCATCGGAACAGTTGCCTTTTCAAAATTCCTTGAGAAGGGAGTAATCATGGAATATGACAGAAATAGAGATCGTTAAGTTTTTTGCTGGCTTGTTCATCCTGTTCGGAGCATTTCTAAGCCTTGTGACTGCTTTTGGTCTGATCAGACTTCCAGACGTTTATACAAGGACCCACGCAGCATCGAAAAGTGCCACTATGGGAGTGATGCTCGTATTGCTGGGCACCTTTCTTTACTTCTGGTTGATTGAACATCATTTTAATTCCCGTTTATTGCTCGGGGTAGCATTCATTTTCCTCACTTCTCCTGTTGCAGGGCATTTGATCGCAAGAGCTGCCTATAACAGCGGGGTCAAGCTATCAGACCGCACTGTCCAGGACGACCTTGCAAAAGCACGGAAAGCTATGAAAGCTAAAGAATTGAAATAATTTAGATAAAAGGTCATCAGGTATATCCACCTGATGGCTTTTTTTGTCCATGTAAAATTCAATTTTTATCCATACCAACCAAAGGATTAGTCACGTATAGTTAAGATATGATTAGGATTCCTGTTTTGCGGAATGGAGGTTAAGTGTTATGAACGATGCAAGAATCTCAATTGTCGGCGGCGGAATCAGCGGGTTAAGCACAGCAATCGCACTGCAAAGAAATGGAATATATGTGGAGGTGTATGAAAAAGAAAAAAATGCACATGAACCTGATACCGGAATCATCCTAAGCGGCAATGCCATTCGAGCCTTCTATATTATGGGATTGGGACCCGAATTGCGTGCAGGCGGATTAGATGCTGACGGCTGTTTGCTTAAATCCGATTCGGGCAGTACCATCGCCGAATTCGACTATCACGCACCATCCCATATCCCAAATTACCTGTTCATCCACCGTTCAGAACTTCATAGAATTTTGACAGATGCACTCCTTCCTGGATCTCTCCACTTTGAAAAGCATATGATTGATTTTAAACACGGTGATGCATTGACATTATTTTTCGAAGATGGCACCAGTATAGAATCTGACTATCTTATCAGCTGCGACGGTGCTGCCTCAAAAACTCGGAGAAAACTGTTCCCGAATAGCAGCCTGGTTTATTCAGGTTTCTCCTGCTGGAGAGGCATCTTGGATGATCCGCCAATACAGGTGCATGACTACACTGAAACATGGGGGGCAAGGGGAAGATTTGGGATTGCCCCGTTAACAGATAATCAGGTGTTTTGGTATGCATTGAAAAAATCCTCTACAGAAAACAGCGACATGAGCGAATGGTCCCCTATCGATTTATTGTTCAACTTTTTTTACTACCATCAACCAATACAGGAAATACTGGAAAATACTTCCCACGACCAGATCATTTACGATAATTTATATGAATTGAGGCCTTTGACACCTCTTCTTGCCGGAAAAATTCTGTTACTTGGTGATTCTGCGCAAGCCTCGATGCCCAATATAGGCCAGGGCGCATCACAGGCTGTAGAAGATGCTGTATACCTGGCGAAATGGATCAGCATGGAAGAAACAATTGATCAGGCATTTGTAAAGTATGAAGCACACAGGCAGGAGCGTATGAAGATCGTTAAAGACGAAATGAAAATTTATGGGTTGGCAGCGCGGATTGATTTCCCCGTCCTTTGCTCAATCCGCAACAAATTACTCCAGATGACACCTGCTGCCTTCCATAATGAAAAGCTGAGGAGGGTGTTTGAAATTGGAGAAGATATGGATGCATTGTGATGCGAATGACTTTTGACAACTTTCCTTGATTTCTTATGAAAGCTGTCTGAACTTGAGCTGACTTCTGACAGCTTTTCTTTGTTTCCTGTGAAAGCTGTCTGAACCTGGGCTTACTTCTGACAGCTTTTCCGGTTTTATTATGAAAGCTGTCTGAACTTGGGCTTACTTCTGACAGCTTTTCCATGTTTCTTGTGAAAGCTGTCTGAACTTGGGCTAACTTATGACAGCTTTTCCGGTTTTCTTATAAAAGCTGTCTGAACTTGGGCTAACTTATGACAGCTTTTCCGGATTTCTCGTGAAAGCTGTCTTAACTTGTGCTAACTTATGACAGCTTTTCCGGTTTTCTCGTGAAAGCTGTCTGAACTTGGGCATACTTATGACAGCTTTTCCCTTTGGTAAGCCAAACCTGTCATAATAACGGCTTTTTTTTGACAGCTTTTCCCCTTCACTAGCCTAACCTGTCACAATCACCATCTTTTCTTGACAGCTTTTCCCCTTCACAAGCCAAACCTGTCACAATCACCACTTTTTCTTGACAGCTTTTCCCCTTCACCAGCCAAACCTGTCACAATAATGACTTTTTCTTGACGGCCTTTCTCCTTAACAAGCCAAACCTGTCACAATAACGGCTTTTTTTTTGACAGCTTTTCCCTTTCACTAGCCAAACCTGTCACAATAACCTCCTTTTCTTGACAGCTTTTCCCCTTTACGAGTCAAACCTGTCACAATCACCAAGCGATAATCATTTACTTTCTGCACTCTTCCTTTCCAAACCTGACCAAATGCAAAAACCAGCCAATTTGGCTGGTTCATTTCCTTCGTTTTATCACGGCGATTGTACATCTTGAAATGCAAACAAGGTTTTCTTCTTCATCGGTGATTTTTATATCCCAAACCATTGTTGTTTTTCCTTGGTGGAGGACAGTACCGACAGCTGTTACCAGGCCGTCCTTTTTTGCCTTGATATGGTTTGCGTTGATTTCAAGGCCGACCACTACTTCGTTTTCCTTGTCGACTAGTTCGAATGCTCCAACGCTGGCGACCGTCTCTGCAAGTGCGACAGAGGCTCCTCCGTGCAGCAAACCGAATGGCTGCCTCGTTCGTTCATCGACAGGCATTGTAGCGACTACTTTCCCTTTCTGCAGCTCGGTTATTTCTATTCCCAGTGATCCAAGAAGTGTGTTGTTAAGTTCCAATCTTATTACCTCCTTATATTTGGCAAACAATTTACTATCAAGAACAGGAAAAACTATTATTGTCCTTCACAAAAGGACGCATCATAAAAATGAGGTGATCCATATGAACCGAGTTCGTGAAGGCATGATTCCTGCGGTGCTAGGAACGGCTGTAACAGCAGCGGGTTACGCTATGAAACAAAATCGCAAAATCGATAAGATGGTTTCCAACACCATATTTGGTTTCGGGTTAGCCCATATTGTTCTGGGAGCCATTGACCTGGTCGAACACCGGAATGAGTTTTAGCCTGCCAATTAGGATACCCGGCATATCATTGCAATGACTGCTTTGTTGGAATGCGGCTTTTGAGCCACCTTTCCAAATGAATACACTCTTCAGGAGGCGGCTATTTTTGGCTGCCTCTCCTGATGAATACCCTCTTCAGGAAGACGGCTATTTTGGCTGCCTCTCCTGATGAATCCCCCTCATCAGCAGCAGCTATTTTGGCTGCCTCTCCTGATGAATCCCCCTCATCAGCAGCAGCTATTTTGGCTGTCTCTCCTGAAGAATCCCCTCATCAGCAATCAGCTATTTTGACTGCCTTTCCTGAAGGATAACTTCTTCAGTTCCAATCGCGGCCTTTATTTTTCTCCGGCGCAGGACGAAAATGAAAGTTATAATGGCGAGAGCAAGGATCACCAACCAGACTTCTTTGTTGTACTTCATGACAATGTCCATTTTATCTCCAAATAGATAGCCTAGGACAAAAATGATGGAGACCCACACGAAGGCGCCACTATAGGCAAAAATGGCAAAGGTTTTAAACGGAAGCCTGCTGAAGCCATAGAGCAAAGGCACCAAATATCGGACTCCCGGGGCAAAACAGCTCAACGACAATGAAAAAGCATGGTACTTCTCCATTAGCTTTATCGCAGACTCAATCGAATTCGCGAACCGTTTCTTTTTTTCCAATAACCGCAGCACTCTTCTCCCTATGATTCTTCCCAGTGAATAGCTGGAGGTAAAGGCTGCAGAAATCCCCATGTATGTAACCAAAAATGCAAGGACTGGATTCAATGCCCCTTTAGCCGAAGCGAGTCCTACAGTCATCAGAATAACCTCATTGGGAACTGGAATGACGAATACTCCGAACCATAGCCACAAAAACAAGCCCAAATAGCCATTATCTTCAATTATATTGATAACCAGCTCCAGATCCATGGGTCACCCCTCCATCCCACCTTGGTCCGATTCTATTTCACAATAGAAGTTAATATGTATAACAATTCTCCTTTCGTCCTTATTTCACCTCTTTTTTTCCTATTTTGCAGTGCTTTAGCTTTTCTCTTCTTCATACTTGAGGACTTATGTTCATACATTGAAAAAGGTCGAAAACTTACCCGTTAGGAAGGGGAAGCTGCTAATGCATTGTTTATTTTTTCATAAAAAGCATGCCAGGAATGTTAAAGCACGTCCATATCCGGAAGTGAATGCAACACTGTTCAAAACTTCAGCAAAAAAAGCCATTTCTTTGATGGAAGACGCCAATCTCGTGATGACTAAAATAACTTCATCCACTTCTTTTTCCAGTGATTTAATGGCTGCCGCACAGCAATCTCAGCAAAATGAAGTAGAAAGATTGATCCACTCAACCGGGATTAAGAAGAAACCAAAAATCAAGTTTAACCCGGATGGTCTCACGATGAATTTCGTGGATTATGCAGGAGACAAAGAATGCTGCCATATCATCACGCAGCTGAGATGGGAATGAGGAATCTTAAAAAATGCCGCTGTTTCTAAACAGCGGCGATGTTAATTGGTTTCTGCATTTAATAATAAAACGGATATCCATAGCCGTATCCATAGCCGTATGGCGGGAATCCGCCGTATCCATAGCCATATGGACGCGGATATAATAGGGCGCTGCCTAACAGTCCTCCGAGTACTCCTCCAATAAACGGACCTCCAAAGCCATAACCAAAGCCAAATGGGCGTCTTCCACCATAGAATGGTCTTCTATACATCAAGCTACCTCCCTCATATATTTGCCTACATTACTTCATATGCAAACATAGAGGCTATTGAATGGGCGTTTGTCCATTAGATTAGAAAAAAAGCCTAATCCCAGGTCATCCGCTGTTCCTTCCATGGATCTCCATACATATGGTAACCATTTTCTTCCCAGAAACCGGGCCTGTTTTCAGAGACGAACTCAATGCCTCTGATCCATTTCGCGCTCTTCCAAAAGTACAGATGGGGAATCACGGCTCTCAATGGATAGCCATGTTCCGGGGTTAGCTCCTCCCCGTTATGGGAATGGGCAAGCAGGCTCGTTTCCTTAAGAAAATCCCCAATCGGAAGATTCGTCGTCCAATTTTCCTCAGCATGGAGAATGACATATTTAGCACTTTCGACCGGCCCGGCCAGCCTGGCTAACTCCTTGGCGGCAATCCCTTCCCACACATTATCCAGCTTCGACCAGCCAGTCACACAATGAATGTCGTTGCCGGATGTCATTTGCGGCAACGCCATTATATCCTTATATCGTAAAATTACTTCTTTTTCTACAAGACCAAAAATCTTCAAGCTCCACTCTTCCAGGTTCTTATAATACGGCACATTGCCATAATGCAGGACAGGAAAAGAGGTTGTGACATTTTGGTTCGGCGGGACTCTGTCCGATGGGCCCTTTTTACGCGTTTTTCCGAAATACATGTTTGATCACCCCTTTTTATCAGATAAGAAGGCTGTTTTCGTAACGATTATTGTTAAAATCCTAAAGCAGATTTTAACTTGTATAAATCTCTTAGATGCGCTTTTCTTATTATCCTACCGAATTTCCTTTTTAAAATAAACAAAGCCGCCCTGCCCAAAGAGCAAGACGGCTATATTTTTCCGAACTATAAAACCATTGCAGCAATCCAGCCGAAAATGATCAACGGAATATTATAGTGAACGAATGTTGGGACAACCGTGTCCCAGATGTGGTTGTGCTGAGTATCAGCATTCAAACCGGCTGTCGGACCAAGTGTACTGTCAGATGCAGGTGAACCTGCGTCACCAAGTGCAGCAGCTGTTCCAACAATCGCAATCGTTGCCATCGGGCTGAAACCGAGTTGAAGGCTTAGCGGTACAAATATCGTAGCGATAATTGGAATCGTAGAGAAAGAAGAACCGATCCCCATTGTAACCAGCAGTCCGACAATAAGCATCGCCAACGCACCAAGGGCCTTATTATTTCCAATCGCGTCAGCAGCCTGCGCTACCAGCGTTTCAACGTGTCCGGTTTCCTTCAGGACATCAGCGAAACCGAAAGCAGCAAGCATGACGAATCCGATGAATGCCATCATCTTCATGCCTTCTGTTAAAAGATTGTCGGCTTCACGCCACTTGATTGCTCCACTCGCATATACAACAAGGATACCAGCCAGCGCGCCGATAATCATCGAACCATAGTAAAGCTGGGCAGCAAGCGCAGCAACAATCGCAACAATGGAGAAAATAATCCCGACTTTGGAATACTCGCTTTTTTCTACCTGGACTACTTGATAATCCTGATAGATTCTAGGCTTTCGGTAAGATACAAAAATGGCGATCAGCAATCCAACAACAAGACCAGCAACTGGCAGCATCATTGCTGTCGGGATATCGCCCATATCGATTTCCATTCCACTTTCAGCCATGTTCGTTGCCAGGATATCGTGGAAAATACCTCCGAATCCCACTGGCAGCAAAATATAAGGCGCCGTCAGGCCGAATGTCAATACAGAAGCAATTAACCGGCGATCTATTTTCAGTTCGTTGAAGATAATCAACAACGGCGGAATCAAAATTGGAATAAACGCGATGTGAATCGGAATTAAGTTTTGTGAGAAGATCGCCATCATTAAAATCAGGATGACAATAATCGCTTTAGAATAAGTTTTGGCTTTCGACTCTCCGTTTTTGCCAATCATGCCGACCATCCAGTCAACAATCAGATTGGGCAAGCCTGTCTTGGAAATAGCGACAGCAAATCCTCCAAGCAGCGCGTAACTAAGCGCAACCTCTGCACTGCCTCCAAGGCCTCCGGTAAAAACCTCAATCGTTTTCTCTATACTCAAGCCGCCTGTCAGCCCGCCGATCAGCGCTCCCGCAATCAATGCCAACACAACGTTGACACGAAGCAGGCTCAGGATCAGCATCGCCAGGACAGCAATAATAACTGCATTCATTAGGAGTTCTCCTCTCGATGATAATGTGTGTTTTACTTTAGTTTGGTAAATTGGTAGAGAATTAAAATGACAAATATTAAATTATCATAGATTTGGTTTTGGTGTCAATGGTTTGTTTGAAGTTAGTATTTGGAAACATGGGCAGGAATGAGGGGATTCCGGGCCGCAATAAAAAACCCCCGAGCCGCATGATCAGCTTCGGGGGTGTTCAATCTGGTTATTCTCTATCTGCTGCTGTCTCGAATCTTTCGACAAGCAATGCCAGTGTGCGGGCCATGACGCCGGTTGCGCCTGCTGGTCCCAGGTCATATTCTTTGCTGGTTGTCGCTGTCCCGGCGATATCCAGGTGCACCCATGGAGTGCCTTCTGCGAATTCGCCGACAAAAGCTCCTCCCATGATGGCATGGCCTTCAGGGCCTGGGGAATTATTCAGGTCAGCGATTTTGCTGCCCCGGACACGTTCTATGTCCCGCTCGAACAACGGCAGGCGCCAGATTGGCTCACCTGATTCATAAGAAGCCTCCAGCACTTGTTCAAAAAACTCTTCGTTGTTCGTCAATGCTCCCGATGTATGCAGTCCTAACGCGGTAATGACACCGCCTGTCAGAGTTGCGATATCCACCAGATAGTTCGCACCGTGATGCTTCGCGTATGTCATTGCGTCTGCTAGCACGAGGCGTCCTTCCGCATCTGTGTTCAATACTTCAATTGTTTTTCCGCTCATGGACGTAATCACGTCATCCGGCTTGAATGCTGTACCCGAGATCATATTGTCTGTAGACGGAATCACCGCTACAACGTTTTGCTCCGGCTTCAGTTCCCCGATAATTTCCATTGCGCCAAGCACCGCTGCCGCACCGCCCATATCAGACTTCATGCCGACGATGCCAGCCTTCGTTTTGATTGAGTAACCGCCTGTGTCGAACGTAATACCCTTGCCGACAAGGCCAATTACATCCTTCCACTCTTCTTTTCCCTGATACTTCAGGACAATCATTTTCGGCGGCTGTGAAGATCCCTGGTTGACGGCAAGCAGCGCGCCCATTCCCAGCTTCTCCATTTCTTCTTTTTCCAAAATTTCTGCTTCGAATTCATATTTCTCTGCCAGCTTCAGCGCATATTCAGCCATGTCTGTCGCAGTCAAAAGGTTGCCCGGCGTATTTACAAGCGTTCGTGCCGAATTTGTTCCTTTTCCAAAAACATAGCCAACCTCAACTGCTGCTTCCACTTCGCCCTCTTCGTCTGCGCTGTAGATTGTCAGGCTTTCGATCCGCTTTTCAGGCTCGTTTGATTTTTGCTTGTAGCCTGCGAATTCATATGCAGCCATCGGGAATGCTTCCCCTAAAGCATGCGCCGCGTCGTTAAGCTCAACCTTCTCGCTTGTAAAAGTATCTAAAAGCACGGCTGCTTCCGTCCATTTTTCCTTCTTAGCACTCTTGAACAAACGGCCAAACGCGTCCCTCAATGTTTCGAAATTATATTCCTTTTCATGTCCAAGTCCGACGAAATATACTTTTTTCGCACCAATTTTACCGAAAGTATGTATCTTGGAAACTGCCTTTTTCTTAGTTGAAATATCCCCGCTTTTCACAAGTTCAGTCAGCTGTCCGTCAAAAAGCTGGTCGGCTTCTGCCATGGTGCCTTCAAAGCCGGACGGCTTGTTGAACAAACCAATAACCAGACAATCATGGCTGTTTGAAAATTTAAATTGATCATTTACTTTAAACAAAGAATTCACCCCTACAGATTGATAAGTTCATTATATCGAAACTCTTGAAATATTTCGACTTCCTAATCTTACTGACTGGGTACAATCTTAAATTTATGATCATGCTGCAGTACAATTTCAATCTTCAAGATACAAATACAAAACCGGAAGCACTGGCAGCATCGTAACTTCCTCATATGCAACCCGGTCCAGATCCGCCGGGAATGTACCCAGACACTCTTCGATGAAGGGATAGACCATCTCTAAATTCAGTCCCCAGTATACCGGACGGTACGTTTGCAGATAGTCGTGGGCTGCCTGCATCATCAGCCGTGCTCCCTTCACATTTCCATAGCTGTAGTGGTAAATGGCGACACTCATCTGCAGCAGGCCTTTTAAAAATAGATTGCCTTTATCCGTCATCCACATATCTTCAAGCAAGTCATGGCAGGTATAATAGTCTCCTTCGTTGAACTTAATAAAGAACTCGTAATACTCAACAGGGTAGTCCGTCAAATTCTTCACCTCAATCCTGAAGTATAAAAACTATTTTATCAGACCTTTAAAATTTGCTGTAATGTTATAATTGAACTTGGGTATTACTTAAAAAGGTACTTTTATATATATAGGGGGAACAGCTATGGAATTATTTTCGAATTTCCCATTATGGGCTTCACTTGCTGCGATTTTTTTCGCCCAGTTCGTAAAGGTCCCGATTCAATATATTGCAACGAGGAAAATCGACTGGTCGCTTTTGACAAGTACAGGGGGAATGCCAAGTTCCCACTCTGCTGCGGTTACAGCATTGGCGACAGGTGTGGCGCTTGAAACCGGGCTGGAATCAGCCGTTTTCGCAGTTGCCGCTGTGTTTGCGATTATCACGATGTTTGACGCATCTGGCGTCCGCAGGCAGGCGGGGGAGCAGGCCATCGTCTTGAACCAGCTCGTGGCTGATTTCGGCCGGTTCGCCCAGGAGGCAAAGGGCTGGCAGGATAAGCCTGAAAAAGAGAAACAGAAAGAATTGAAAGAATTGCTCGGCCACAAGCCAATCGAAGTATTTTTCGGCGGGCTGACAGGTGTAATATTGACATTACTTCTTCACTATTTCCTTTAAGACTTGATGGAATTAGATTAAAAGCAGGTGAATCAATTGAGAGTTATATCATTATGTCCCAGCAATACAGAAATCATGGAATTCCTTGGGCTGACGAATCTCCTCGTCGGTGTCGATGATTTTTCAGACTGGCCTGAATCGGTAAAATCACTGCCTCAGCTCGGACCAGACCTATCGATTAATCTTGACCTCGTCGAGGAATTGAAGCCAGACCTCGTCCTTGCGTCTTTAAGCGTTCCTGGAATGGAAAAGAATATTGAAGGTTTGGCGGCACGCAATATTCCACATATCATACTGAACCCGCAATCGCTGGCGGATATCGAAAACGATATGATCAAAACCGCCAATGCCCTGAACGTTCCAGAACGCGGCCGGGAAGCCGCTGGACAGTTCAGGAGCAGACTGGAGAACATCAAGCAAAAAGCAGCCAGTGCCCGCCAGAGACCAAAGCTTTACTGGGAATGGTGGCCCAAGCCGGTATTTACTCCCGGAAGCATCAACTGGCTGACAGAAGTGTCCGAGGCTGCCGGTGCTGAAAATATTTTCAAGGACGTTGAACTCGCAAGCGTGCAGACGGACTGGGATGATGTGAAATCGCGAAACCCGGATTACATCTGTGTCGCCTGGGTCGGCGCCAGGAAGCAAAAGGTGAAGAAAGAATTGATCATCAACAGGCCCGGATGGGAAGAACTTGAAGCTGTCAGAAACGACAGGATCCTGATTCTCGAAGAAGAGCTATATTGCCGTCCCTCCCCAAGGCTCCTCGATGGCCTGGAAAAACTGCATCATCTCATTCATGCGTAATATCATCAAATCAATAAAAAGGCACTTTCCACGGAGGAAAGTGCCTAAACTTTTTATGATTTTTTGCCGCCTGTATATTGCTGGCGGAAAACCTGCATGGATTCATTCTCGTTAAGGGCCTTTAAATCAGCTTCTGTCAGCTTTCCGTTGCCCATCTCAATGACATATACATCCAATGTCTTCTTGCCCCACTGCTCGTATACATCCTTTACCGTATCATAATAAAGGTCAACTTTATTCCCCTTGATTGCGCCGCCTTTATCGGCAACCACACCGAATCCGTATCCCGGAATGAACAGGATTGTCCCGATCGGGAATACGTTAAGATCAGCTGCGACAGTTGAATACAAGTCACGCTTCACTTTTACACCAGAATAAGTAATTCCATACCCTGGATGCCCAGGATTTTTTCCAGTGGATTCAACCCCTGCTGTATACCCTGTTGCAACGATTTTCTTGGTCGGGTATTGCGACCAGTTCAATGACTCCTCAAGGGTGGGCTGCGTCCCAGCTACCTTTTCACTCGAAGAAATCTTTGTTGTAAAATCGGATATTTTTTTCAAAAACTTAAAAGCGAGTCCCATGGATTTCTTTTTATGATCTATAATTGAGTTTTCCTCTTGTGGTAATCCTGCACTATCAAAAACGTATGTAGAAACAGTAGAAGCTTCCACTCCCGATATCGAATGAAAAGTAGAAGTTATAGCAGCAAAAAATAATACCACCATTGCTGAGCGTTTTGCCCACATTTTTAAAATATTCATAAAATTTTTCACTCCTCCCAAAACTATTAATTTCCCAACAAAACAAGAAATATTCCAAAAGGAGCAAAAAAGTGACAAAAGTCCTATTTACACTTCCAATAAAAGTAAAATATTACTGATACTTAGTTATAGTATCCAACAACTAGACCGATTTCATGCATATAAAAAAACCTCCAAATTTTTGAAGGTTTTTTCTATCAGAACATTTGATATCCTTTTTTTCGCAAAAGCCTTATGACTATACCAGCTAAAATGGCACCTGCCAAACCGCTGCTTAGGATCAGTACGTCGGCCATTGCCAATTGTGTAAGCCGCTTTCCGAGATCACTGAATGCTTCACCGCTATTCCTGAAATAGTCGATAAACGGATACTTATCAATTATGAAAATCGCAATTAATGGATAAACTACCGCCATGATCCATGACATCCTCAGCAGCATATTCAATAAAAAGCCAATCCCGAAGAACAGGACAAAAAACAATAACATCGAAATGATCAGTGTGACAACCGTCATCATGCCTATATCCCCCCATTAAACATCATTTCTAGTTTACTGTTTGTCCGTTTTCGAGTCAATGGAATGGTGTAAGTCTCATGATTTTAGGCAAGGCTCTTTTCTCAAACTTTGTTGCTATTGACTACAAAATAGGATTGTATTACCTAAGTTTCTTTACAAAATTAAAGCTTATTATGAGAAAAGAGCTTGCAAACTTAGTACCGACATACAAAATGACTTTACATCACGTTAAAATCGGCTTTAGGATTTTAACAACACTCTTTACGAAAACAGCCTTGGACAAAAAGAAAAACCCCGCATTCTGCGAAGGTCCAAGATGCAGTGCCTTATTATTTTGATTTGCCGGATCCGCTGCAGCATGTGCATGTTTCTGAACCGCCAAGCAACAGTTGGAAATAGCCTTTACCTGAGCAGTATGGACATTCCTTTGAATCGTGTGTGTGCATTTTCATTTATGAACCTCTCCTTTTATTATTGAATTTTCTGATAATATATCAGACATTCTCTAATTTTGAAAAGGTTCAAATTTGACCAAAAAACCACATTGAAAACGGATACATCATCTATTTTCTTTAAATATCTGTCACTATCTTAAAATTTCAGAAAATTATAAAAATAATTGATATGCACTATAATGAAATTGCTCTCCGGGATTCAATCCAACCTGTCCGGGGACAACTTGATTGATTGGTTTGCTTAAGAGATAGTGCAGGAGCAGCGATGTAGCGGGGTCCGCTTTCAGTTGTTCAGGCAGTATGAATCTCGCATCATACAGCTCACTTTCTTCAACTTTTACCTTTTGATCTGTCAATGGTGCCAGCAGAAAAACGAGCATATTATCGCTGATAGATTCCCGGATCACTCCGGTCCGCAGGCCTAGGAGCCCAGCAACCGTACATTCTATACCTGTTTCTTCATACACTTCCCTGAGTACCGCCTGATCGGCTGTTTCCCCTTCATCTACAAAGCCTGCCGGCAGCGACCAGCTGCCTTTTAAGCCGCCATACCGCTTTTTGACGACCAGCCAGCGCCCATCCTCTGAAATCACAACTCCGGCCACACCAAGCCATACATTTTCACGTTTCCCCATTCCATTCCCCATCCTATTGCTAGTTTGTACTATTATTGTAACCTGCCAGGCGGGATTCGTCAGGGTATCCGTCCGCGTGTGCAAGACTCGCATGAACATGAAAAAAACAGACCCCCTTAGGAGCCTGTTTCCCATTATCTATTATAGAATGTTGAATTTACCTTTTTTAAGAACCATTGAAGGACCGCCGATCATGTAAAGCGCTCGGTTATCGATCATTTTTTTCATGAAGGAAGCTTTCGTGCCGACCATTTTTTTGCCAAATGCAACGCCGATTGCGTCATCTTCTCCAAGTGAACATACTGTTCCCTTGATATCCGGAGTGAAGGTTTCAAGCTCTGATTTGCCGCGGACTAGAGCTGTAAGATTCCTTGCACAAACTTCACCCTGCTGCATTGCGATTTGTGCCGTCGGTGGATATGGACGATTGATTTCTTCATTGATGATCAATGA
This sequence comes from Bacillus sp. ISL-39, assembly GCF_018613295.1. Classification (NCBI taxonomy): domain Bacteria; kingdom Bacillati; phylum Bacillota; class Bacilli; order Caryophanales; family Bacillaceae; genus Bacillus; species Bacillus sp. ISL-39. The sequence goes on along the minus strand of NZ_JAGGQM010000009.1, from coordinate 13,037 downwards.
GCAGTCACCGACAATAAATACATCTTCTGAACCTGGCAGGCGAAGGTCCGGCTGGACTTTCACACGGCCGCGCATTGCTTCGATTCCTGATTTTTCAATGACAGAGTTTCCACGGACACCCGCAGCCCAAACCACTGTTCCAGCTTTGATTTCTTCGACTTCTTCTTCTCCTTTGGCAACGACGATGCCTTCTGGAGTCGCTTCTTTGATGGCTGTACCGATGCGGAATTCCACACCTTTTTTCTCGAGCTGGGCAACCGCATAGTTCACTAGCTCAGGATCGAATCCAGGAAGAACCATTGGCGCAGCTTCGACACATACGATTTTCACCTTATGGTAGTCTACATCATATTCACGGCAAAGTTCCGGAACTCGGTTTGTCAGTTCACCAAGGAACTCGATTCCTGTGAAGCCTGCACCGCCAACGACGATTGTCAGGCGCTCATCTTTCTTTTCCGCTTCAGTATTATAAGTTGCGAATTGGTACTCGATATGCTCACGGATTTGTCTGGCTGAGTTGACATTGACGATAGAGAAAGCATGCTCTTTCAAGCCTTTAATACCAAAAGTTTCAGGTTCAGCACCAAGGGCGATGACTAGGTAATCATAGACGACGTCACCACTATCAAGGATTACTCGCTTTTCCTCCAGCTTGATTTCTTCAACAGAACCCTGGACGAACTCAACCTTATGGCGATCGATTACATCACGTACATCATAACGGACTTTGTCATGGTGCAAAGTTCCTGCTGATGCTTCATGCAGCCATGTAGTTTCATAGTGGTAATCATTTTTGTTGATAAGGACAATGTCAGCTTCGTTTACTCCTACAGCTTTTTGTAAACGGGTAGCTGTCATTAATCCCCCGTATCCTGCTCCTAAAATTACGATCTTTGGCTTTCTCAAAGTGATCACTTCCACCTTTTTAAAATATTTTTGTCGATGGGCTCATCTCTATCTGCCGCCATCTTTTTCCGGATAAGTTTGTGATATTATTCACTAAAGTGTTCAAAAAAATGTCCTAAAAATGTCACAAAATCTTAACATTATTGCCTACCATCCATCTTATTCTTTTTGCGCCGCATTTTCAAGCGATAGAGTTAACTTGGAAATATTCAGAAAATAGTTTGATTTCACTATTTTTTAGTCATGAAAAGGGATTTTTCTATGAAATATATTGTTCCACAAGGAATCTTCTATTATGATTAGGAGTTTATTTTTTTGTTTTATGGTATTATAAAAATTGGAGCAATTTTACTACATGTGAGGGGGATATGGAGTGAAAGAAGATCAAAAAGTTTATGACATCACGATTATCGGCGGGGGGCCTGCTGGTCTGTTCACTGCTTTCTACGGCGGAATGAGACAAGCATCTGTAAAGATTATTGAAAGTTTGCCACAATTAGGCGGGCAATTGTCAGCACTTTATCCTGAAAAGTACATATATGATGTTGCCGGTTTTCCAAAAGTCCGTGCCCAGGAGCTGATCAACAACCTGAAGGAGCAAATGGCGAAATTCGAGCCTGCTACTGCTCTTGAGCAGTCAGTTGAAAAGTTGGAAAAACTGGAAGATGGAACAATTAAGCTTACTACTGATAAAGAAGTTCATTATACAAAAACAGTCATCATTACAGCAGGAAACGGTGCATTCCAGCCTCGCAGACTTGAACTTGAAAGCGCTGCCCAATACGAAGGCAAAAACCTGCACTATTTTATCGACGACTTAAATCAATTCGCTGGCCAAAAGGTTGCCGTATTAGGCGGAGGGGATTCAGCCGTTGACTGGGCATTAATGCTTGAGCCAATCGCTGAACAAGTAACCATCGTCCACCGCCGCGATAAGTTCCGCGCCCATGAGCACAGTGTTGAGAACCTGCAAAACTCAAAGGTTGATATCAAGACTCCTTATGTGCCAACAGAGCTTATTGGCGATGGCAATGCAATCAGCCAAATTGTTCTTAAGGACGCAAATAGCGATGATACTGTAGCCGTTGACGTTGACGCAGTCATCTGTAACTTCGGATTCGTTTCATCTCTTGGACCAATCAAGGAATGGGGCCTTGAAATCGAAAAGAACTCTATCGTCGTCAACTCGAAAATGGAGACGAATATCCCGGGCGTTTATGCTGCAGGCGACATCTGCACATACGAAGGGAAAGTTAAGCTGATCGCGACAGGATTCGGTGAAGCTCCGACAGCTGTCAACAACGCAAAATCCTATATGGATCCAAAAGCGAAGACACAGCCGCTTCACAGTTCATCGATGTTTAAATAAATTGAAATGCGCAAGCGCCTTGGTCAGCCCCGACAAGCGCTGGAGGCCCTGACAGTGAAGTCGTTCTTTGACTTCATTGGCAGGACCGAAGCGACTCGAGGGGCTAGGCGCTGGAGCTAGACACTAATCTAAGTGTGAAAGTTTATATTTCTCTTTGTGCTAAAAAAGCAAGGTCCGAATGTGGACCTTGCTTTTTGTTTAACACTCTTCAGGTGTTCCTTCACGAGTTGCCGTTTTGAAACTAGAACCACAGCCGCATGATGCGATCGCGTTCGGGTTGTCAATCGTAAAGCCGCCGCCCATCAAAGACTGCTTATAGCTGATCTTCGTCCCGTTCAGGACTGGTGCGCTTTCCTTATCAACAAGGATTTTGATGCCATGCTGCTCCAGCTGAGTGTCGCCTTCTTCCACTTCATGGGCGAAACCCATGCCGTAAGAAAGGCCGCTGCAGCCGCCGCCTTTTACAGAAACGCGAAGGTAAGCGTCTTCCGTCTCGTTTTGTTTCATCATATCTTTAACCTGCAATGCAGCTTCTTCAGTAAGAATCACAATATTGTCCACGATAAAACCTCCTTGATCCCTATTTGTCCAGCTTCAGCGCCTAGCCCCTCGAGTCGCTTGTCTAGTGTCACCTCCTAGAAACTCCGAAACTTCAACTCCGCCGGCAGAAGCAAAAAGCGCTTCTTTGTCGGAGTCTCCAGTTTCTGCGTTTCTGGACAGTCGGCTATACTTTTCGATTTCGGTCCGCCCAATGAAGTCAAAGAACGACTTCACCGGTCGGACCTCCAGCGCTTGTCGGGGTTGACCAAGGCACTTACGCTTTTCTTATAGTATATACAGCATTTTTCCAATCCTCAACCAATCAAGCCGAAAAAGAATGATCTTCATATTTTTCCACCGGAAAACCAATTTTACTGGTATAATATACCCATAATCTATAGGGAATTGGGCAGGTGACGAAAATGACTCAAATAGAACCGCTCTATGATAAAAAGTACACATGCGCAATGTGCGAGAATTCCTTCACTACCAAGAAGGTTCGCTCGCGTTTTGTTAAAGTCCTCAGCTTTGATACTGATTTTGCCCCTCTGTATGCCGATGGTTTTGAAAACCCCAACTTTTACTATATCAATGTCTGTCCTGACTGTGGCTATTCCTTTACCGACGACTTCAGCAGTTATTTTCCGCCAGGCGCTAAACAAGTCATTCAGGATAAAATCTGCAATCAGTGGGTGCCGCACGACTATGGTGCAGAGCGGACAAGCCAGGATGCATTGAATACTTTTAAACTTGCAGCTTACAGCTCGATGCTAAAAAAGGAGAAGCATATCGTATCCGCCGGGTTGTATATAAGACTTGCCTGGCTGTATCGCTCAACCGAAAACCTCGATCAGGAATTGCGCTTTTTAAAACTCGCACTTAAGGAATATACTAATTCGTACAGTACCGGAGACTATAAAGGAACCCAAGTTTCAGAGCTGCGGCTAATGTACCTGATTGGCGAACTCTCAAGAAGGATTGGCCTTACTCAGGACGCAGTCCGCTTTTTCTCAAAAGTAATCGAAAAGCAGAGGCAGTCAGTTGAACCGCAGATCATCCAGCTGGCAAAGGATCGCTGGCAGGAGATGCGTGAAGATAAAGTCGTTTCGGGCAGCTAGGCCCTGCCCTGCTCACATGAAAAAAGGCTGGCGATGGTCCGAAACCATGCCAGCCTATTTCTATATTAAAACATCGGATTCTCGTCCAAATATTTATAAATATTTTCTACCAGCTCTTCAGGAGTATCTCCCACTACCGGATCCCCGTTTACAAGCGCGAACATGGACTGGGCGCATTTTCCGCAGTAACCAAGGCAGCCGTATTCAATGACATCCAGATCGTAATCCTTCTCCAGCTCCGCCCTGGCTTTTTGCGAACCGCTCGCTAGATTGCTGATACAAAATTCAATGATTGGCTTAATCATTTGTTTCACCTCTCTACTAATTTTTAATCGTAACCTTTTTCAGGAAAATCGTCAATTTCCCCGGCTTACGGCATCCATAAAATTGTTGTTATTTTGTCACAATTTCGTTATACTTTTTATGGTGATTTATTGAACATAAAAATATTGCAGAATAATTTCGAAAAATGTATCCGTTTACGGATTTTGTAGAACGAGTTGTAGAAACTTCATTAACTGTCTTTCGAAGAGTTAAAAAGGGGAAATTCACATGAAAAATCTCGTTATTCTAGGCGGCGGCTATGGCGGCATGCGTGTCCTTAATAAATTGCTGCCGAATGATCTGCCGGAAGATGTATCGATCACTCTGATTGACCGTGTTCCTTACCACTGTTTAAAAACAGAATACTATGCCCTGGCCGCAGGTACGATTTCAGACCAGCACATCCGGGTAGCCTTTCCTGAGCACCCCCGCCTTCAATTAAAATTTGCCGAAGTCACTGCCGTCAATCTCGAGGATCAAAAGGTTGAGCTGCAAGGAGATGAGTCCGTTCAATTTGATGACCTTATTATCGGACTTGGCTGTGAAGATAAATATCATAATGTTCCAGGAGCTGACCAGTTCACATACAGTATCCAATCAATCGAAAAATCCCGCGCAACCTATCAGGCACTGAACAATTTGCCAGCAGGTTCCACCGTTTCAATCGTCGGCGCTGGATTAAGCGGGGTTGAGCTTGCAAGTGAATTGGCTGAAAGCCGCAAAGACCTGAAAATTAAACTTTTTGACCGCGGCAACCATATCTTGTCTGCTTTTTCTGAACGCCTGAGCACGTATGTCGAAAATTGGTTCGATAATCATAATGTTGAGATCATCAACAACGCGAATATCACGGAAGTACAGAAAAATGTACTCTATAACCACGATGAACCGATTGTTTGCGACGCGATCGTATGGACGGCCGGAATTCAGGCGAATCGACTTGTACGTGAGATGGACGTCGAGAAAGATAGCATGGGCCGGGCAATGGTAACACCGCAACATAATCTGCCAGGCTATGAAAATGTATATATCGTCGGAGACTGCGCGAGCCTTCCACACGCACCAAGCGCCCAGCTTGCTGAAGGCCAGGCAGAACAAATCGTCCAGGTACTGCAAAAACGCTGGAAGGGTGAAGAGCCGCCTGAATCATTCCCGCCGATCAAGCTGAAAGGCGTCATCGGTTCACTCGGCAAAAAGCACGGCTTCGGCCTTGTCGCCGAACGCCCGATAACAGGCCGCGTCGCACGCTTGCTGAAGTCAGGTATTTTATGGATGTATAAATATCATAATGGTTGATCATTTTTGAACCGGGCGAAGTGCCCGGTTTTTTAATTCAAACGAAAACTTAAAATTGGTAAAAATCGAGTAAAATTTCCAATTCGCTATAAAAATCAAATTTCCGCTATATAATCTTAAAAGTCGCTATAAAAATCATTTTTCCGCTATATAATCTTAAAAGTCGCTATAAAAAGAAGATTTTCGCTACTTAAAGAAGTCGTGATTTTCATCATAAATCTTCTCAAAAAGAGAGAAAAGCACACCCCATTTCGGAATGCTTTTAACAGATTAAGCCGGAACGTACCCATATTTCTCTAATTCTGCGTAAATTGTTTTCAATTTCGGGTTCCCTTCGCCCACAATCTTGCCTTCGAGCAGGACGACAGGGTAAAACATGTCTTCTTCGATTACTTTTTCGGCAAATTCCTTTTTATCTTCCTCTGCTGGAGGGTTGTGGATATCAACATAAACAATTTTAAATGGCTGGTCTGCGTATTTGCGGCCGATCGCGGCTTCAAGCCATTCATATGTTTCTTTTGAGGATGGCAGGTTCACACAGCTTGGGCATAACACTTCTGCACCGTAAACGACGATTTCTACCTCTTTACGTTCCATTATCAATTACCCCCTGTTATTTTCTTTTATTTTACTATACGATGAAATAGATGCATAAGGAAAAAACTGTGTTCACTGGTTTTTCAGTTTATTGGATAGATTTTTCCGGCCGATAAGATTATAATAAGTATTATGAAAGGAGTCGATTTGCATGACTGAACAGCAAATGTTTGAGCAAGTACAGGAAGTATTAGATAAATTGCGCCCATTCCTTCTTCGCGATGGCGGAGACTGTGAACTAGTTGATATTGAGGATGGCATTGTTAAACTTCGCCTGCTTGGTGCATGCGGAAGCTGCCCGAGCTCCACAATCACGCTTAAGGCTGGAATTGAACGCGCACTTTTAGAAGAAGTACCTGGTGTTGTTGAGGTTGAACAGGTATTCTAATTAACCAATAATAAAGCGGTTTTGCCTGTGGATGGCAAAACCGCTTTTTTTTAAGGCTCTTTTTTAAAAACAGATTCAAATAATCATCACCTAAATGATGACCTGCAGCCTTCTTGATCAATCTGCAGGCTGAAAATTTCCATCCCCGTTAGATGATGCCTCAGTTTGTCTGCAACTTCTTCCCCTTTTCCGGGCTGTGCCAGGCAGAGTAGTGATGGCCCCGCCCCGCTCAGTGCTGCGCCGAATGCTCCTGATTGAATTGCTTTTACATAAACTTCTTCATAAAATGGCACAAGTGCTTTCCTATACGGCTGATGGAATAAATCAGCTCCCATCATCCTGCCTGCGAGAGCCCAATTTTGAGTCATCAGTGCAGCAAGCAGCTGGTTAGCAACAGCACTTGCCTGGACACTTCGCTGAAATTCCATCACAGCCGGGAGGACATCACGTGAAGCTTCTGTCAGCAGCTCCTGTTTAGGGACGACCAGCACTGGGTCAAACTGTATCTGGTCGAGAACGGTTAAATCAACCTCATCTCCAATTTGACTGCCTACTACGACGCCTCCGAACAGACTCGCTCCTGCATTGTCAGGGTGGCCTTCAAACCCGGAAGCGACCGCCAATTTTTCATAACGTGTCAATTGCAAACCGCAAAATTCATTGGCCAGTTCGACTCCAGCGACGATGGCTGCTGCGCTGGAACCAAGTCCCCTCGCAAGCGGAATCTCGCTTTTCACTGAGATATGGAGCGAAGGCATTTCTTGCTTGTACATCTCAGCCGTTTTGATCGCAATCTGGCAAATAAAATTTTGTTCATCACCAGGAAAACCTGTTAAGGAATCGGATAAGGGAACAACCGCCCATTTTCCGCTTATTTCAGCTTGAACTTCCATATAGAGATTCAAAGCGACGCCGAGGGAGTCAAAACCAGGGCCCAGGTTCGCTGAGCTGGCCGGAACTTTTACACATAAAGCTCTTCCTCTGCCTACCCCGGCAGCTAATGGCTCCTCGACTCCCTTCATTGCCGGACCACTCCTCTGATATAGTCACTGACGATGCTCTCGTCATTTGGAAGCAGCACCGGCGAAATCGAGCTGATGTCAATCGCTGTTGAAGGGTCCTTCAAACCATTTCCGGTAAGCACAGCAACGATTCGGGAGCCTTGCGGTATTTCGCCCCGTTGTAAAAGCTTATGGATACCGGCAAGCGATGCGCAGGATCCTGGCTCAGCGAAAATCCCTTCAGTGCTCGCCAGTTTGCTGTATGCTTGTAGTATTTCGTCATCTGAGACGAAATCGATTTTTCCTTCAGATTCATCACGGGCTGAAACGGCGAGATCCCAGCTTGCCGGGTTGCCAATGCGGATTGCCGTCGCAATCGTCTCCGGCTGTTCAATCGGCTGCCCCTTGACAATTGCGGCTGCCCCTTCCGCCTCAAAACCGAACATCCGCGGCAAACCAGTGCGCTTACTGGCATCGTATTCTTTGAAGCCTTTCCAATAGGCACTGATATTCCCGGCATTTCCTACTGGAATCGCGAGGATATCAGGTGCGCCGCCTAGCTGGTCACAAATTTCAAAGGCAGCTGTTTTTTGCCCCTCAAGTCGGTAAGGGTTGACTGAATTTACGAGGGTCACAGGTTCTGTTTCACTGATCGCCCTGACCATTTTCAATGCTTCATCAAAGTTTCCTTCAATCGAAACGATGCTTGCGCCATACATCACCGCCTGGGCGAGTTTACCCATTGCGATTTTTCCATCAGGGATAACGATGATGGCCCTTAACCCGGCCCTTGCCGCATAAGCTGCCGCGGAGGCGGAAGTATTGCCTGTGGAGGCGCAGATGACAGTGTCACTGCCTGCCTCCTTGGCCTTGGCGACTGCCATGACCATCCCTCTATCTTTGAATGAGCCGGTAGGATTTACTCCTTCTACCTTTACATATAGTTCGATACCCCACTCCTCTGACACCTGGTCGAGCCTGATCAGCGGGGTATTGCCTTCATGGAGAGTGAGCAATGGTGTTTCATCATTGACCGGCAAGTATTCACGATATTCACTCAAAAGACCTCGCCATCTCATTAGCTGACACTTCCTTCGACCCTGTATGAACTTTTGACGTCCTTCACAACCCTCAGGTCACGCAGTTCCATTAAAATATTCTGGTAATCCCTCAAAGAAGCCTGATGTGTAACGACCACAATTTCCGCAAGTTCCTTTTCCTTCAAAGGCATCTGGAGGATTTTTTCAAAGCTGACGCCATGGCTCGCGAATAGAGAGGTGATTTCCGAGAATACACCCACTTCGTCATGAACATGGAGACGCAGGAAGTACTTTGAATTCACTTCTCCATCATCCTTCAGCTGCTTCTCATACTGCGGAGTGACAAAAGAATTGCCATTTACTCCAAGGCGCATATTTTTGACGACGCCAACAAGGTCCGAGACCACTGCAGTGGCGGTTGGCAAGCTTCCAGCTCCAGGACCGTAAAACATGGTCTCCCCAACTGCTTCTCCATAGACATATACCGCATTGTATTCATTATTGACAGATGCAAGCGGGTGCGATGAAGGCAGAAGTGCCGGCTCTACACAAACCTCTACTTTATCACCTTCACGAACCGCGATGCCGAGCAGTTTCATCGTATAGCCCAGCTGTTTCGCATATTGCAGGTCTTCCTCGGTTACAGAAGTTATTCCTTTGAATTTGACATCATCCAGATCAATCTTCATCGAAAACCCTAATGTGGCCATGATCGCCATTTTCCGCGCCGCATCCAGTCCTTCTACGTCAGATGCAGGGTTTGACTCCGCGTACCCAAGCTGCTGTGCTTCTTTTAACACGCTATCATATGCCAGTCCCTCCTGGCTCATCTTCGTTAAAATGTAGTTTGTTGTGCCATTCACAATTCCCATCATCTTTGTGATTCTGTCAGATGCAAGACCATCTACCAGACTTCGCAAAATCGGGATTCCTCCGGCGACGCTCGCTTCAAAAAAGAGATCGCAGCCATTTTCATTGGCAACTGTTAAAAGCTCGGAACCATGGACAGCCATCAAATCCTTGTTTGCCGTCACAATATTCTTTTTGCTCCTTAATGCCTGTAGCAAATGTTCCCGAGTATCCTCAATGCCTCCCATCACCTCGATGACTACCTCAATCTCCGGGTCTTCCATAATATCTGCTGGATTCACCGTCAGGAGAGAAGGATCCACTTTAACCGATCTTTCTTTTTCAACATCCTGAACAAGGATTTTCTTGACTTTAATGGGACACCCAACCTGGTGCATTAATTTATCCTGGTGGTTTTCAATAATCCTGACCACACCTGAACCTACTGTTCCTAAACCTAGAAGTCCAACCGAGATTGCCTGCATTTTCTCTTCCCCTCTCTTATGTCTACACTGAATGTACACTTGTATTTGTATAGTAGACATTATAAAGACCAAAAACAGCTTTTACAAGGAATATTTAGGATGCTTTTCCTGTGTAAACGCTTAACCCTATGGTGCTGTAAGAATAAAAAATTCTAAAGATTGTGATAAAAAAATCCTTCCCGTTTATAAGGGAAGGATTTGAAGGTATTAGAGAACTTCTTTATTGACGATTGTCTTCGGACTGTCTCCTGTCAGTACCGCTTTCACATTTGTGCAGCACAGCTTGATCATGGTTGTCCTCGTTTCGGTGCTTGCGCTGCCAATGTGCGGGATCGCAGTCACGTTTGGCAGTTCGAGTAAAGGATGCTCGGAGGAAATAGGTTCTTTTTCAAAGACATCGAGACCTGCACCTGCAATCTCACCATTCTTAAGTGCATCATATAATGCCTGCTCGTCTACAACCGGCCCGCGGCCTGCATTAATGAAAATCGCGTTTTGTTTCATTTTTGCGAAGACATCGGCTGTAAAAAGATTTCTCGTTTCCGGCGTCAATGGAGCGAGAGACACAACAAAATCAGATTTTGCTGTAAGATCTTCGAGAGAACTGTAGACAGCGCCCAATTCTTTTTCAGCTTCGTGTTTGCGGGAGCGGTTGTGGTAAAGGATTTCCATGCCAAAGCCTTTAGCCCTGCGTGCGACTGCTTCACCAATTTTACCCATGCCGACAATCCCGATAGTCTTTCCAAACACATCATGCCCGGCAAGCAGGTACGGGCTCCAGCCACCCCACTTGCCATCCTTTATATATTCCGCTGCTTCAACAATCCGCCTGGCTGAAGCCATCAACAAAGCAAAAGTAAGGTCTGCTGTTGTCTCAGTCAGCACATCCGGCGTGTTCGTCACGATGATTCCGCGCTTTGTGGCTGCTTCAAGGTCAATATTGTCAAAACCAACTGCCAGATTGGCGACTACTTTTAGACTCTTTCCTGCAGACAACACTTCCACGTCGACTTTGTCAGAAAGCATTGTAATTAAAGCACTGGCTCTTTGGGCTTCTTTTAAAATTACTTCCCTTGGGGCAGGGATATCTTCATGATCCCACATTTTCACCTCAAAAAGCTCAGTGAGATCAGCAATCGTTTCTTCAGGCAATTTCCTGGTGATATAAACATACGGCTTCATAATCTAACTCCTTTTGAAAGCGTTTAATATTGTAGAATAACTTCATTCTACCATAAAATCACACTTTCTTAAGGAGGAAAGCTCGGTTACCTTAATAGCCAATCGACTCCCGGAAGTTTTGCCGCTTTTACAGGTGCGTCACTAAGCTGATAAAAATGGCTCAAAAATCGCTCATGATCACTGCTTTGATTCAAATACTTCCGCAACCGGTCTTCGAGCTGGCGTTTCGTCTGTTCCGATTGGGTAATATAATAATTTTCAACTGTCTCATAATAATGGAGAGGGAATAGCAATCTGGCGTAAAGCAGCCGCCACGAAAAAGGCGACAGCATCGTCAGGGATTGGTACTCAGCCAGGAAGTTCTTGATCTCCGGCTGACTCGTCTGGATATTGGCAAAATAACGGTCCCTGACCCATTCAGCGAGGTCCCGGCTTGCATGGTCAAATACCCATTCAAAAGGATTTTTGACAAAATAGTCTCCTCTCCAGACCGTGTTAGTAAAGCGCTCATGGCAGACAGTGCCATGGTCAGTCCTTGTCGGCTTATCATCAATCTCTGTATCAGCGAGATATTGAATGGCATTTTCAGACAGCCCCATGTAATATGGAAAAGATTCCATAAACATTTTTTCAAAGTCGTTCTCCGGTTCAGTGTAAAGCTTTCCGCTCCAAACCTTCTCCATTTGGTCGAGCCGCTTTTCCCACAGCTGTTTCCATTGTCCCACCCGGCTCATGCTTTCCACCTTGAAGGGGATTTGCCGGCCTCTTGCATGAAATTTAGCCAATTTCCTGCCTGTTTTCATTTTCCCTGGCATCGGGATGGCCCTGTTCAATAACACGCAGTATTTCCGGCCCTCCCAGTCACAAATTTGCTTTCCTTCCTTATCTGCAAGAAGCATCGACACATTACGGTCCCCAGACTTCTGCATATGCTCAGCAATCCTCGCCAGCTCGCTTATCTCTTGCTCTTTCGCCCCATTAGCGTCCATAATCAGATAAAGCCCTTCATTATGCTTATATCCATGATATCTTCCAAGAGATACTTCTGAATCTGCCGAAATCCCATATACTTCTTTTAACATCTTTTGAAACATATTAGCACCTCATTTCCAAGCCACTCTTTTACAAATATATGTATTGGATTGTAAAACTTGATTGAACTTTATAATGAATAAGCGGCTCCATTAAGGAAATGATTTAAAGGAATGAATTCTTTCACTAAAACGGATTAAGCGGAATATTTTAGGTTAAATAGGATAATGAGTATTGAGTATGAGTATGCTGCAATCAAAAATAGAAAGGTGATGCAGATGTTAGAAAAGAAACGCGCCATCCATATGACAGAGGAAACTGCCCGAAAGTGGCTCCATGAACGTGGGGTTGAAATAGAAGATATCGCCAATCTCGTCTATTTCCTGCAGGAAAAGTACCACCCGAACCTGCAAATGGAGGACTGTATCGAAAACGTAGAACGAGTCCTCTCCAAACGTGAGGTTCAGAATGCGATTTTGACAGGAATCCAGCTGGATATCCTCGCAGAGCAAAAGAAGCTTGGCGAACCGCTGCAATCAATTATTGAAACAGACGAAAGTTTGTACGGCGTCGATGAAATCCTCGCATTTTCAATCGTAAATATATATGGATCGATCGGTTTCACGAATTATGGATTCATTGATAAAGCGAAACCAGGCATTCTGGAAAAGCTTAATGACAAGGAAGCATCCGGAAAATGCCATACTTTCCTCGATGATATCGTGGGGGCTGTTGCGGCAGCAGCATCAAGCCGACTGGCGCACCGAGCGGCGAATGTAGAGGATTAAATGAAAAGCGCAAGCGCCTTGGTCAGCCCCGACAAGCGCTGGAGGGCCGACCGGTGAAGTCGTTCTTTGACTTCATTGGGCGGACCGAAGCGACTCGAGGGGCTAGGCGCTGGAGCTAGACA